>JAEUIF010000775.1 GCA_016795185.1 Planctomycetia bacterium
AATTTCGTCGGGGCCGCTGTGCGGACCGTGGTGCCGGGTTAAACACCCATTTGCAAAGTGCTCTAACTTACAAAGCAGGTTCGCGAACAGTTCGAGGCGAGCTGCTACCAAGAAACGCCGGCGAAAGGCGGTGGCCCTTCGCCGGCGCTGTGTGGTTGACGCTGAGAATTCCAGGTTCAGCTCGGCGGCAGCCGCAGCACGGTGCCGACCGGCAGCGAACCTTGCGAGTTCAAGCCCGGATTCAGGCGATAGATGTCCGACCAGCGTTCGCCGTTGCCCAGCGTGCGGGCCGCGACTTCCCAGAGCGTTTCCGGACGATCCGTCACGCGGTAGAGGCGATCCGCACCGGGCGACGACCGCGACGCGCTCGGAGCGAAACCAGGCGCGCCGGTTGGCGTACCACCCAGCGGGCCGACGACGGCCGGCTGTCCGGTGCCGGGTTGCTGCACCGGGACCAGGCCGGGAATCAGCGCGGCATAGTTCCGCTCCAGAATGTTCATGGGCGGAATGTAGACCTCCGCACCGGGACGCAGCATCGGCGGTTCGTTGCGGATACCATCAGCGGCCATCGGGTGGGCGCGGTTGAACATCAGCAATGCACGGTCGTACTTTTCCGAGTAGTACTTCTCCTTGGCGATCGTGGCGAAGGTATCGCCCGGCTTGCAGACGTGCGTTTCCTCGTTGAAGCTGATGACCTCCGGCGCGCCGGGCAGCGCGGGCCGGGCCTGCGTGGCGACGGGCGGCAGCGGATAGTTCACCGGCGGCAGGTTCTGCGCCACCTGGTTCCGCGCTTCGGGCATGGTGTCGCCGGCCGGCGGCGTCAGGTGACGCGCTTCGGGCATGACTCCCGGCCGGGGGCTGGGCGTCTCCGGCGTACCCAGGATCACGCCGCGCGGCGGCACGGGATCGACGCCAGGGACCGAACCGACCGGGTTGCTCGGAATCGGGTTGCTCGGAATCGGGTTGCTCGGAATCGGGTTGCTCGGAATCGGATTCACCGGCGGCACGGCGGCCGGGGCCGGTTCAGGTGGCGGTGCAATCGGAGCGGGCGCCGTGCCGCCGAGGGGCGGAGCGGATGGCGCGGGCTCGGTCGGCACGGTCGGATGCGCCAGCGGGGCCTCCATGTGTGCAGGCGGTGGCGCGACCGGCTCCATTGGCGCGGCGGGGGGCGGCGCTATGGGCGGCAGGGGCTCCTCGTGTGCGGGCGGTGGTGGCGGAATCACCGGCGCGGCGGGCGCCGGTGGGGTCTCCACGGGCGCGGCGGGCGGCGGTGCTACGGGCGGCGCGGGATCGGCGAAGTGCGGCGTTTCCACCGGCGCGGGCGGTTCGACGACGTTCACCGGCGGCGGAATCACGGGCGCGGCGTGCGCGGGTGCCTCGACGACGGGCGCGGGCGGCATCCCCCCGCCGACTGGCTCCGGCGCTGCGTGCGGCGCGGGCGTCTCATGCACGAGCGGAGAATGAGGCGGCACGGCAGGCGGCGGCGTGCGTTCGCCTCCGCCGAGCAGCGGATTGGGCACCGAGGCCGTCGGCGGGTTGAACGGCGGCCGACTCTCCGCTGGGGCTCCAGGCACGACATGCGTCGTACGCTGAATCTCCGACGGGATCGGATTCGGCTGCGGTTGATGACCGACAGCGACCGGGGCGCTGGGCGTTTCCGTCTTCGGACTGACGTTCTCGGCTGCGGCGGGCGCGCTCGGCTGCGCCCAGCCGGGCAGATCGGCTTCCGCCGTCGGCGGCCCCAGCGCGGCGGGGTCGTACATCCGCAGATAGATGACCGCACCCACCATACAGACGAACGAGCAGGACACCAGCACACCGATCTTGGTTTCGTGGGACATGGCCCGGTTCCCTTTCCGGAGTCGATGCCGGCCGGGCGCGGGCCGCCCTGTCGGTCATCTTGTTCTGTCACTTTAATTTCTTCACGAAATGGGGTCGCCGTCAAGGCAACCGACGGCGACCCTCGCTCGATTGGCTGCTACTCGTCCTGGACTTCCGGCACAGCTTCGCTGGCTTCGTCAGCCGGCAGGGCAAGTGCCGCCGCGTCGGGCAGCACCGCCGTCACAGTTTCGCGCCAGGCATCAGCGTCCCAGATCTCAAAGTGATCCTGCACGCCAACCAGCGCGATGCGGTCCTTCAAGCCGCCAAACTTCGCCAGACCCGCGGGCAGGTAGAACTTGCCGTCGCCCCCGACTTCCACCCGGCGAATGCAGCTGAACAACACCGCCTGCTCGTGGGGACCGGCCTGGTTCCAGTAGCCCGACTCTTGCAAAGCCTGGAGCAGTTGCTTCAGCCCGCGCGGGGTGTAGAGCCGCACCTGATGCCGTAACGGCACCAGATAGAGCGTGTCCGGCAGCCCGCCGAGCAGCTGGTCGCAGACCTCGGCGGGCAATTTCAACTGGCCATCAGTGCGCAGTGAGGCCGCGTACGCCCCGGTGCAGAACGTCCGCGCGGACACCGGCAGACGACGGACGACGCTCTCGAAATCCTCGGCGACGGGGACGGCCGGCGGCGGCGTGACGTTGAGTAGTCCCTTGGGATAAGCGATGGGGAAGTCGAAACGACGATCGGCGGGCGTCGCGCTGGCTGCTTCCGGCTCACAGGCCGGCATTGGTAGCGGTTCGGGAACTTCCGGCTGGGCAAGCTCTCCGGCCGGCGTCGTTTCTTGCGCTTCTTCGCCTTGTGCCGCCGACCGCGCGTGCTGGAGCAGGTGCTGCATCATGCGGCGTTCGCAGCTTTCGCGCCGGCTGGCTTCGTCGCCCTGGGCCAACAGCGAGCTGCCGGCTTCGGGCTTGGGCGTCTCCTGCACGACTGTGACCTCGACCGGCCCGACCGCTTCCGCCGCGATGCTGGTGCCGTCGTCGCCACCCGTGGCCCAGCCGTCATCGAGCAGCTGGCCGTCCGGCTTCGGCTCGTGCAGCACGGTTTCCTTCAGGGCTTCCGGCGAGGTATCCACGGCGACGACCGGACCCCGGCCGTACTTCATTTGCAGCACCACCAGGCCGAAGCCCAGCGGCAGGCCGAGCATGATGCCCAGCAGCAGACAGGCGCAGTGGGTCTTGCGCATGGGTTCCTCCTTGAACGAGCGCACGCCGCGGATTCGCGGCTAAACGACGGGTCGGTAGATCGCGGCCCGCAGCTTGGCGCTGCGCGACCGGGGGTTGTCGCGGACTTCCTCTTCCGCGGCAACGACGGGCTTCTTCGTGAGCGCCTGCCAGCGTTCACGGTCGGCGAACGCCTGCTTGACGCGACGGTCCTCCAGCGAATGGAAGCTGATGAGCACCGCCCGGCCGCCCGGTTTCAGGCAGCGCGGCAACGCGGCCAGCAGTCCTTCCAGCGCTGCCAACTCGTCGTTGACCGCGATGCGCAGCGCCTGGAAGACGCGCGTCGCGGGATCGATCGTCGGCCGCGGCCCCTTCGGCCGGGGGATGCAGCGCCGCACCAACTCCGCCAGCTGCTCCGTGGTTTCGAGCGGCGTCTCGCGGCGCGTCTCCACGATGCGTCGGGCGATTCGCCGGCTGAAGCGCTCCTCGCCGTAGTGGTAAAACACGTCGGCCAGCTCGCGTTCGTTCAGGCGCTTCAGCAGGGTACGGGCCGGCTCGCCTTCCTCCGGATTCATCCGCATGTCGAGCGGGCCGGACTGCTGAAAGGTGAAGCCGCGCTGCACGTCGTCCAGCTGCGCCGAGCAGATGCCGAGGTCGGCCAGGATTGCATCGACGCGTTCGATGCCTCGTTCGTCCAGGACTTGCCGCAGCTGATCGAAGTTGCCCTGCGCGCAGCTGACGGGCCAGCCCTGCAACCGAGCGCGGGCGATGTCTAGCATGGCCGGGTCCTGGTCGAGCGCCAGCAGCCGGCCTTCCGGTCCCAGGTGTGGAGCAAGGAGTAAGGAATGTCCGCCGAGTCCGGCGGTGGCATCGACGACGATCTGTCCGGGTGCGGGTGCCAGGTAGTGCCGCACCTCGGCCGGCAACACCGGAACGTGCCGGGGGTCGCCGGTCGTGGGGCCATTCATCGGACGTGCCCGAAGTTTGAAGGGATTGTTTGAGGGGCCTTCTTCTCTGTCCTCAAGCAAGCCGCTTCGTCTGGTTCCACCCCGGCCCGGTCTCCGAAGAAACCGGGCCGGGGGCTGTCAGGGGCCTCGCGAAAGACCGTGTCCCGAGCTGGGAGGATCGGGCTTGGGTCTCTGGACCTTCGGTCATCTGCTCATGTCCGTTGGTCCACTCGGCCCCGTTTCGGTGTCGTGATTGGTTGCTAAACCGCGAGCGGTTTACTGGGCGAACGCCTTTTCGGCGACGGCATCGAACTGCGGTGCGTGCTGGTTCAGGTACTGCTGCCAGCGCTGGGCGTCCCACAGTTCCAGGTGGTCCCGTACACCGATCAGGACCACTTCGTGCGCTAGGCCGGCGAATTGCATCAGCCGGTCCGGAATCAGGATTCTGCCCGTGCGGTCCACATCGACCGCTTCCGTCTGGGCGAAGTAGAGCCGGCGAAAAACGCGGGCCTCGGCATCCGTGGCCGGTGTCTGGTCCAGCTTGGCCGACAGCTCTTCCAGCCCCGCCTGCGTGTAGAGCCAGAGGCTCTGGTCGGGACCGGGCGTGACGTAGAGCGTTTCCGGGTCGCCCAGGACTTCGCGGACGCGCTTGGGAAACGCCACGCGCTTCTTGTCGTCCAGGGTGCGGGGGTAAGTTCCGGTGAGGAGCATGGCGGCTGCGACTCGGCCCGTATTCGGGCCAGGCTCCCACTGTTACCCACTTTCACCCACAAGCCACCACCAACTATATCCCGGTGAAACGACGAATCAAGGTGGAATCGCGGAACGTCAACGATTCGGACTCAAGTTCCGATGTCCGCCGACCGACATTGCCGATTGGGCAAACTCTGCGGTCACGGCACCGTGATCGTTGTCAGCGTCCGCACTTCGACGGGGACCATCAACGTCTGCGCCACCGGCTCCTTGACCTGGATGCGCAGCATCGTCCGCAGCGACTCCGCCGATGCGGGCACTGCCGTGCAGCGCACCTTGATGGTCGCCATATTGCCCGGCCCGGCAGCGAAGCTGCCAGTTACCGCCGGATGGTCGGACGCCACGCCCTCGATCACCACCGGCTGGCCGTCGGCGTCGCGCACCAGCAGCACCCGCGCCGCCGACTGGCCGGCGGCCGCCTCCAGCTTCACTTCCACCGGGGTCGGCACGATACGCTGCCGGGTATTTCTGACGATGGTCACGGGCACCGTCAGTTCCCGGTACATCGCATCATCGGTGGCGATGCTGATGATTTCCTCGCGCCGGCCGTCGGGGTAGTCGTCGGTCACTTCGAGGCGAATCACCCAGCGGGTGATGCCGTTCGACGTTTCGGGCGCTTTGGCCACCGCCTTTACATGGGGCGAGGTCGTGTTGACCGCGCGGATGGTGAAGGGCTGCTGGCGGCTGTCCTTGATGACGACCTGTGCTTGCAAAGCGTTGCTCCCCAGCAGCTGCAAAGCGGCCGGTTCACAGCTGACCTCGGAGATCAGGTCCGCCTTGAGCACGAGCGTACATTCAGCGGTCTTTTCGCCCTGGCGGTACTGCACGCGCGCCGCCCAGGCCGACGGCCCGCCGGGCTGGCCCAGGGTTCGCACCGCCATCTCGATCGCTCCCTTGCCGCCGGGCGGAATCAGCTGCTGGGGCAATTCCGGCTTCAGACAAGCGCAGCTCGGCTTGGCGTCGAGGAATTGAATCGGCTGATTGCCGACGTTGACGAACTCGAACCGGCCTGACAACGGCTTGCCCGCCAGGACGGTGCCGGCATGCACCGCCGGCTCGGCGACGTGCAACTGGCCGAATGCCAAGGACGAGTCCATTGCCACGAAGAGAGCGACGGCCAGCGGCCCGCGCCAACCGAAACAGACGTGCATGTGCCATTCTCCGGGTTATCCAGACTGCCGCGTTCGTAGTTCCGCCTTCAGGCGGTGGAGCGACTCGCCGCCTGAAGGCGGAACTACGAACGCGAAAGACCGATAGTCAATTTCCCCGGAGAAAGGCAACGGCAATTCAATCGCCCCCATTCACGCGGAATACCCAATGCCCCGCAACAGGGCAGGTTCCAGTACGAACGGCTGGCGGGGAATGGTATCGAGGCGGAACAACGGCAGCAGCTCGCGCAACGCGATCGGCTCGACTTTCGGCAGCCAGCCGCAGGACCAGGCGAGCAGGCCGAGCAGCGACTCGGCCGTGACCCCCTGGGCGCGTAAGGCCGCCAGGCGGGTATCGCCGTGGCGCTTGGCCAGGCGCCGGCCATCGGTGCCGACCACCAGCGGCACATGGCAAAACGCGGGCGGTTGCAATCCAAGCGTTGCGTAGAGCAGCAACTGCCGGGGCGTGGACGTGACCAGGTCGTCGCCGCGCACCACCTGCGTGACGCCCTGGGCGGCGTCATCGACGACGACCGCCAGCTGATAGGCCGGAGTGCCGGCAAACTTCCAGACGACGAAGTCACCGCCGACGCGATGCAGGTCAATCCGTTGTTCACCCAGGAAGGCATCGTGAAAGACGGGCGACTCCGCCGGCAGACGGAAGCGCCAGGCAGGTTGGCTGCCGAGCGAAGCGGCATCGGCGACGCGACGATGCGCACAGGAGCCGGGATAGAGCGGGCCTTCGTGGTCGAGGTGCGGGGCGCTGGCAGCGCGCTCGATGTCGCCGCGCGTGCAGGTACAGGGGTAGACCAAATCGCGCGCGAGCAGTTGGTCCAGGGCTGCTCGATGTTCAGGCAGGCGTTGCGTCTGGATGATCGGGCCTTCGTCCCAGTCGAGGCCGAGCCAGCGAAGATCGATGCAGGTCTGCTCGAACGCCCCTGCCTTGACGCGCGGCGAATCGATGTCCTCGATCCGCAGCACCACCCGACCGCCCGCACACCGCGCGGCCAGCCAGGCGATCAGGTAGGTGCGCGCGTTGCCGACGTGCTGCGCCCCGGTCGGCGAGGGGGCCAGGCGCCCGACGATTGGGGCAGCGCTCGCCGTTGGCTCGCGGCTAAACACCGATCATTTCTCGCATTGCTTGCGGACGAAACCGACCAGCGCCTGCATGGCGGGGTCGCTGTCGCGCGAGAAGCTCATGATGATCGACATGTGGTTGCGGTCCTTGACCTCGCACAACTCCGCCGTGCATTTGTGGTCCTTCAGCGCCTTGCAAAAGGTGGTGGACATCTTGTCGCACAGCGGCATGTCCTTGTCCGCATAGATAATCAGGAACGGCGGCAGGTCGGCCTTCACATGCGCCAGCGGCGAGGCCAGCTTCGCCTTCTCCGCGTCCTTGCCGAAGACCTGCGGCAAAATGCCCTCGCCGATCAGGTAAACGCCGCTCATCGGCGCAGCGCCCTTGATGCACTTCAGCGACAGGTTGTGCGCTTTCAGATAGGTCTCGTCGGCAGCCAGCAAGGCCGAGAGATGCCCGCCCGCCGAATGGCCGCAAATGAAGAGTTTCTCGGCCGTGCCGCCGTGCTTGGCGATGTTGCCGTGCGTCCAGGCGAAGGCGCGGGCCACATCCTTGACGTGCTCCGGATGCTGCACCTTGGGCGACAACCGGTAGTTGATGACCGCCGCGCCGATGCCCTGCTTGGCCAGGCACTTGCCGACGCTGCTGTAAATGCCCAGCTGGCTCTTGTCGCCAAACACCCAGGCCCCGCCGTGGACGAACACCACGGTCGGGAAGTCTTTCAAGTCCTTGGGGACATACAGGTCGAGCTTGTGCTTGACCGGATCGGCGTCATCGCCTTCGTGATAGGCGATGTCCTTGATGGTCTGGACCTCGTACTGCCGGGCGGCGGGGGCTTCTTCGGCCCGCGCGAGACTGGGCAGTCCCAGGAGTGCCAGCGTCAGCAAGAAATGTTGAGAGTTCATGACTCGTAGTCCTGATTGGTAAGTCCAGCGCCGGCGTAGGCCAGGCTTTCCAGCCTGACGGAAGCACCGGCGATATGCAGCACACCGAGGGCGCTTTTGTCAGGCTGGAAAGCCTGACCTACACCTCATTCTATCCAACCCCGGCAAGGCAGGGGCGGACTGTCCACGCAAGCTGCATCGTTCAGCGCGACGGCGCAACCCTGGCAGCCGCTAGTTCGCCTTCCATTTTCCGTGGAGCAGGCTATCGTCGGCCACCACGGAGAACCCTCATGCGACTTCCCATTGCACTGGCCATCCTGGGCTGCTGCCTGGCCGGGTGCGCGTCGCCCGACGACCAGCGCGTCCGGGACTACAACGCCGACGGCGTCCACCTGTTCGCCCAGGGTGCATACCCGGAAGCCCAGCAAACGTTTCAGGCCGCGCTGGCTTTGCAGCCGAACGATCCCGGTTTGCTCTACAACCTTGGCGAGTGCTACCACCGCCAGGGCGGTCTACAGCAGGCCGAGGGCTATTATAACGACTGCCTGAAGCACGATCCGCAGCACGTCCCCTGCCGCTTCGCGCGGGCCGCGCTCCTCGTGCAAATGGGCCGCCGGGCCGAGGCCGAGCGCTCCATCCAGGACTGGCTGCAAGCCGAACCGAAGAACGCCAACGCCTACGCCCTCGACGGCTGGTTCCAGCACCAGGCCGGCGACCTGCCGCGCGCCCAGGCCCGCTTGCAGCAGGCCCTGGAGATGGACCCGCACAACCAGCGCGCTCTCATTGAGATGGGCTTGCTCTACGAAGCGATGCAACGGCCCGAACGGGCCCTGGTGCTCTACGAGCGCGTGACGACGGATGCGCCGAACCAGCCAGAAGTCGCCCGCCGCGTCAAGGAGTTGAAGGTCCAGGGCGTCAGCCGACCGAAGCCGGATTGAACGTCCCGACCATGATCCGGTCGTTTCTCACTTCACCACGAACGCTTTCGCCGGTTTTCCCACCGCCAGGAAGACGATGCAGTTGAGCTGCTCGAGGTACTGCACCATCCCCGAATTCGTATACGATGTGCCCAGGTCCACGCCGGGTGCAAGCGTCAGCGGTACGTCTTCGACCGTGTAGGCCGCCGTGTCGTCGAGTTTGTCGGGAATCGTGATCTTCTGGCAGTACGCCTGATCGGGATTGCCGCCGACGCCGAACGAGATGAAGCGATCCAGCGATGGAATGTAATGCAGCCCCACCCGTTCGCCGATGCCCTTGAGCGTCGGCAGCTTCACCGTATGGATCGGATACGACGGATCGTAGAGGTCGAGCACGTTCAGGCCAGTCGGCGGCTTGCCGTAGTCGCCGGTGTACCAGACGAAGTAGGCCCGGTTGCGTGGATGCCCGTTGGACATCGCCGACTTCTGCCCGCAGCGCAGCTGTGCCTGCCCGTTGCCCTGCTTCGGACTGGCCTTTACCGACCATTCCCCCTTCGCGATCCCCTGCGAAACGTCGAAGACGCCCGTCTCGCCGCGCGGTCCCTGCAACGGCACGACGACTTTGCGGTGCTTGGTGCTGTAACCCACGACCTGGCTGCTGAAACTGCCGGGGCCGATCGGTTCGGGCACCGGAGTTTCGAGTCGCGTCCAGGACTTCGTGTCCTCGCGCTGGTAGTGCGCGTACCACTTCTTCTTGCCCGCAGGCCAGAAATCGGCACAGAGTGCCATGTCGATGCCGTAGTAAAAGCCGGGCGCCATGAAGTGCGCGCTGGGAATGAACCAGACGCCGGCCTTCAGGCCCGTGTGCTCCGCCGGTATGAAGCAGTGCTGGTCGTATCGGTATTGTCCCAGCGGCACGCCCTCGGCCGGCTCCACGTACTTCACCGGCGCGGGATACACCCAACCACCGAGGGCCAGCGGAAACTTGCCGTCCCATTTCGCCTTGTCGAACTTGAGCAGCGGAAATTGCCGCTGGGCGGGCAACTTCTCGGCTTCCTTCGGGTTCCAGTAGAACTCGGCACCGGGTTCCGCCTGGGTGCGGTAGATCGGCTGTTGCCAGACTTCGTAGTGGGCCAGGTCGCCGTCGAGGCGCAGCGCGCCAGTCATGTTGCCCGCGAAGTTCTCGCCGCCCGAGCCGAAGACGATGACGCCATGCTTCCCTACGCCCCGGAAGTACGCGCCACCGCCATAGCCGAAGATGGTCTGCCCGGTGCCGGCCGCGCCGTCGGAGTTGCTGAATTGCTGCGGAATGGTTCCGCCTGGGAAAGTGAACTTGATGCTGGAGATCGTATTGTCGCTAATGTTGTAAATCTTGTTCGGCTCGACGATGGCCTGACGCCATTTGGGCCAGGCGGGATCGACGGCCGCCGGCTGAGCGCTGGTCCCCACCGGACGGAACGACAGTGCGGCGATGCCTCCCACGAAGACGAGCATGGCAAGGCGCGAAACGTTGGCGGACATGGGCAGTCTCCTCGGCTGGGTGCAACCCTGGCGCGTCGCGCTATTGTACCGGCATGGCGCTGCCAAGCCAGCGTGGTGCCGCGCGGCCGTTTGCGAAATTCGGCATGCACCATAAGCTAAACACGCGGCCGGCGGAGATCGTCCACGAGGGGGTACGGGCTGTGACAGCTGAGCAAGATCAACCGACCACGGGTGCGTCGGAGGGCAGTTTGCTCGCGCTCGCGCTGCTAGCCGTGCTGGTCGGCGCGATTGCCGGTCTGCTCGGCGCGCTCTTTCGCCTGGCGCTGGATCGGGCGAACGATTGGCGCAATCAACTGCTGCACGCGGTTGCCGACTGGGAGTTGCTGGGGCTGGGTCTCGTCGTCGTGCTGACGGCCGCGGCGGCAGCGTTGGCGGCGGCGCTGGTCCGCTGGTACGCGCCGCAGGCCAAGGGCAGCGGCATCCCGCACGTCGAGGCGGTGCTGGCGGGCCGAGTGCCGGCCGCTCCCCTGATGCTCTTGCCCGTGAAGGTCGTCGGCGGCGTGCTGGCCATCGGCGTGGGACTGGCGCTGGGCCGCGAAGGACCAAGCGTGCAACTGGGCGCGAACACCAGCCACTTGCTCGGCGGGCTGTTTCGCCGCAACGCCGCGGATTGCCGAACCCTCCTGGCGGCTGGGGCCGGCGCGGGCCTGGCCACCGCGTTCAGCGTCCCCATCGCCGGCGCGGTCTTCGTGCTGGAGGAACTGGTCCGCCGCTTCGATACGCGCATCACCATCGCCACGCTGGCGGCCTCGGCCAGCGCCATCGCCGTGGCTCAATGGTTCCTTGGGGCCAGGCCCGATCTCGACGTACCGGAAATCGCGCTGCCCCATCTGGTCATCACGCCGCTCTTTGCGCTGCTGGGGGTGGTGATGGGCTTGCTCGGCGTCGTCTACAACCGGGCCATGATCGCGACCGAGGAGTTCGCGGAGCAGCGACTGCCGCTGCCCGTGGAAGCCCGCGCGGCGCTGGTCGGCGCTGGTGTGGGTCTGGCGGCCTGGTGGCTGCCCCAGTTGATCGGCGGCGGCGAGACCCTGACGCTGCATTTGCTGAAGGATGGGGATACCGTCGCGGCCTTGATCTTTGGCTTCCTGTTCCGCTTCGTGCTGGGAGCGGTGTCCTACGCGGCGGGCACTCCGGGCGGCCTGTTCGCGCCGCTGCTTGCGCTCGGGGCGCAGGGCGGGTTGCTGTACGGCTTGCTCTGTCAGCGGCTGCTGGGCGGACTTGCTCCATCACCGACGGCCTTTGCCATCGTGGGCATGGCGGCGCTGTTCACCGCTGCCGTGCGTGCGCCGGTCACCGGCATCGTGCTGCTGGCCGAAATGACGGGCAGCTTCAACTTGCTGCTGCCGATGCTGGCCGGTTGCTGGACCGCGATGACGGTGCCAACGCTCTGCGGTTGCCCCCCGATCTACGACCTGCTGCGCGTCGGGTCGCCCAAGGCCAGGGACTGATCACCGCCCGACTATTGCGGCAGCACCGCTCCGGATGAACCGCCTGCGGCACTGTCACAACGGCCCTGGCAACCCGCCGGCCCGAACGCAATGTGGATGCCGAAGATGAAGGCATCGTATTCCATATCCAGCGTGGTCGTGGCCCCCAAGGGCCGCGCCGTCACGCGGTCCAGTAGATCGCCGCTGACCGAGTTGTCGAAGCCGTGCGCGTAGGCCGCCGAAATACCGATCCACTCGTTCACCTGCAAGTAGCCGCCGAGCGTGAGGGTGTGTTCCGTCACCAGCGGCAGCTGCGAGTTGAAGAACGCCTGCAAGCTCGGCACCGGATTCTGGTTGTACAGATAGCCCGCCTGCATCGACAGCCGCTCGCTGAGCCGATAGCGCGCGCCCAAGGCCAGGGCCCAAACGCTGTCCCAGTTCGCGCCGCCCTCGACCACGGGCTGGCCCAGCAACTTCGTGGTGCGATAATCCAGCCAGCGCGCGTCCGCGTTGAGTTGCAGATTCTCGGTCTGATAGGCCATGCCGAGCGAGAAAATCTGCGGTAGCGAAAAGCCCGTCTCGAAGGTCAGTGGATTGCCACTGGCGTCGCGGGCGTTGAACTGCCAGGTCTCGAACCACTGCGGGCTGGTGTACGAAAGGCCGGCGGTGAGGCCCTCCGTCAAACGATACGTCGTGCCCACGCGAAAACCGCCGCCCCAGAACGGCCGGCTGTGCGAGCCCGTCGGGAACTGGAAGGGCGGCCCCAGCGGCGGTGGCAGCACGCCCGGCGAACTCGGCGGGCCAAAGAATGCTGGATCAAACGAAACGACGCTGACGTCGAGCATCGGCCCCAGGCCGATGCTCAGGTCATCGGTCAGCTGGTAGGACACCGTCGGCTGAATGCTCAGCACCATGATGGAGGCC
>JAEUIF010000808.1 GCA_016795185.1 Planctomycetia bacterium
TCCTTATATTCGCCTCATACCCGAGCCGCCCGTCCCGACCCTCTCCATGAAAGAATCCCTCTACGACCGCTTTCGGCCGTTCAAGCCCTACGACATGGCGCTGGCCGTGGTCATGATCCTGTTGGTGGCGCTCAGCACCGACGCCGCGCTGACGCAACGGCTGCTGATCGCCGCCGCCGGGCTGTCGCTCTTCCTGGTGCTCGACTTCGTCCAGCGCCTGGTGGCCGCCCCGACGCCGCGCTGGCAGGCTTTGCTCATCATCGGGCTGAATACCGCGTTCGTCACCCTGCTGGTACAGCTCAAGGGCGCCAACGAGTTCACCCTGGCGTTTTACATGTTGAACGTGGGTTTTGCCACCGTCGCCTTCGGCGAACAGGTGGGCATCGCCACGGCGCTGCTGTCGGTGCTGGCGCAGATGCAGCTGAGCTTCATGACCGGCTCGCCGCAACGGCCCCTGGTGGAAACAGCGCTGATGCTCGCCTTGCTGCTGACCCTGACCGCGCTGCTGACGCGTATCAACCGCATGCAGCAGCACGCGGTCTTCGACGCCGTCACCGGGCTGCGCAACCATCGTTACTTCCAGGTCCGCTTGCGCGACGAGTTGAAGCGCTCGGATCGCCAGAGCGTGGCCACCGCACTGCTGCTGCTCGACCTGGATGATTTCAAGAAGGTGAACGACCAGCACGGCCATACCGTCGGCGACCAGGTACTGCGCCTGGTAGGCACGGTGCTGGAACGCAACGCGCGCGCCGCCGACGTGGTCTGCCGCTACGGCGGTGAGGAGTTCGCGGCCATTCTGCCGGAAACCGGCCTGATGGACGCCGCGCAGGTCGCCGAGCGCTTCTGCCGCGCGGTACGGGAGTCCACGAGCGCGCCACGGGTAACGCTGAGCATCGGCGTGGCCTGCTATCCCGAACACGGCGCCACCAGCGACCAGCTGCTGGCCGCTGCCGACACGGCCCTCTACCGCGCCAAGGACGCCGGCAAGAATTGCGTCAAGGTGGCGGCGCGGGAGTAGGGACGCAGCCGCCCGAAGATGGCAACCTAACTCTCTTCCCTGATGCGACTATGTGCGGACGCTACACACGTCGGACGCCTTTGCGGGTGCTGGCCAGCCTGTTCGACTGCGAGGCACCGGCCGAGATGCCGCCGCGCTACAACATCGCGCCGACGCAACCTGTGGCAGCCATTCGGCGGACGGGCGACGGCCGGCGGGAAATCGCGGCGATGCGCTGGGGCCTGGTGCCCTCCTGGGCCACGGATGTGCGTATCGGCAACCGCCTGATTAACGCGCGGTCGGAAACGGTCGCGACCAAGCCGGCGTTCCGTGCCGCCTTCCAGCAACGCCGCTGCCTGATTCCCGCCGATAGTTTTTACGAATGGCGACAGCAGGGTAAGGAGAAGCAGCCCTTCTTGATCCAGCAGCGCGACGGGCAACCGCTCGCATTTGCCGGCCTCTGGGAGCGCTGGCAGGACGACAAGCTGCCGCCGCTCGAAACCTGTGCCATCCTGACCACCAGCGCGAACGAATTGATGAAGCCGCTGCACGAGCGAATGCCGGTCATCCTCGCGCCGACGGACTGGCCGCGCTGGCTCGACGCGGCCACGCCGCCCGTCGAAGCGGAAGCCCTGCTGCGACCCTGGCCGGACGACACGCTGAGCGCTATGCCGGTCAGCACCTGGGTCAATAATCCTCGACACGACGACCCGCGCTGTCTGGAAGCGGCGGCGACACTGTTTTGACGGATAGGATGCCGATCAGGTGGGCGTCGTGGCTTGCAGGCGGCGCCGGGACCAGAGCCCGAGCAACACGACGGCGGTGGTCAGCACGAGCAGCAGCAAGGCGGATACCGTGCCGATCAGGGCGAAGGAGCCGCGCAGCCCCGCACGGGTCCGTAGCACATCGCGGTCCAGAGGGCGGATGATCTCGACCACGCCGCGCACGTCGCCGGTCTTCCAGTTGGTCTTCAGACTTTCCGGGTGCGTGTTGTGGCAGGCGACGCAACTCTCCTTCATCACGCGCGCCGTGGCGTAGCGCAGCGACGGCTTGCCCTGAAAGTCCTCGAACTTGTAGACCGGCTCGCGCGGGTTGGCGCGCAGGCGGCCCAGCGCTTCCCACTCGAAGGCGTCCTTGGGCAAGCCGTTCTTGCGCGAGCGGAACGGGTAGTCGCTGTAGAGCCGGACCTGCATGCCGCGCTCGCTGTGCTCGCTGATGTGGTTGCCGAGATCGATGGTCAGCGAGGCCGGCAGCGGGATCGCGCCCTTCTTGCCAGCGTAGTCGTGCGTCACTTCGATGTTATGGCCCTTCACGCGCTCGACCACCTGGGCGCTGTAGAACGTGTTCAAGGACTCTAGCATCTCCGCCTGCTGGGCAGCGCTTTCCAGTGCCGTCGAACGGACCAGTTCCTCGGACAGCCGCGACAGATGCCAGAGTCCGAGCGCCGAGCCGAGCGATACGACGATCAGCAGCAAGGTGACGACGACGAGGAAGGTGGCCGGCAACGGATTGCGGCGGCACCAGCGCCAGAGTAGTTCGGGCGTGCCGGCGGGCCGGGCCAGGATCGCCTCGCCGTCGAGGAAGCGGCGCAGGTCCTCGGCCAGCGCCGCCGCCGTGGGATAGCGCAGCACCGGGTGCTTTTCAAGACACTTCAGGCAGATGATTTCCAGGTCGCGGGGAATGGCGGTGATCAGACCGCGCGGCGGCACGGCTTCCTGCGACAGCACTTGCAGGACGGTATCGAGCGGTGTCTCGCCCTTGAACGGCGGCCGTCCGACAAGTGTTTCGTAGAGGATCGCGCCGAGGGCGTAGACGTCGGTGGCGGGGCCGATGTCGCGCACCTTGCCGGCGGCTTGCTCCGGCGCGGCGTAGCTGGGCGTGCCGAGGATCGCACCGCTGCGCGTCTGGGCGTCGGCTTCGTCGAGCTTTTTGGCCAGGCCGAAGTCGGTGATCTTGGGTTGGCCGGCGGCGGTCAGCAGGATGTTGGCCGGTTTCAGGTCGCGATGAATGATGCCCTGCTGATGGGCGGCCTGCATGGCTTCCGCGAGGGTGCGTACCAGCTGGGCGGCCTCGCGCGGCGGCAAGGGCCGGCCGTTCAGGCGGCGGTCCAGGCTGCCGCCGTCGATCAATTCCAGCGAGAAGTACGGCCGGCCGTCCTGCTCGCCGACCTCGTAAATCTGAACGATGTGCGGATGCTGCAACCGGGCCACGGCTTCCGCCTCGTGGCGAAAGCGTGCAAGCTCCTGCGCGCCGGCATGAGCGCCGGACAGGATCATCTTCAGCGCCACCAGGCGTTTCAGCCCCTGCTGGCGGGCCTGGTAGACCACGCCCATGCCGCCGCGGCCGAGTTCACCCAGGATTTCATAGCCTGCCACGGTGGGCAACGGCGTGGCGACGACGCGCGCGGTTTCGGGCACGGTGCCAGCCGTGGCCACCATGGCGGGCGTCTCCGCGCCGGCGAACAGGCCCGTCACCGCGGAGGCCGGCTGCCATTTACCGCCGTTGGCCGGCAGGACCATGTCGTCCGGCTGCACGCTACCGGCCCGCGCCAGCTGGCGCAGTTGCTCCCAGCTAACCGGCCCGTGCTTCTGCTTGTGCCGGGCGTAATACCACGCAGCGCCGGCCATCGCAGGCTCGGCCGGCAGCGGTGTGGCACAGGCCGGGCAGCGCGGTGGAAGCGCTGGAGTGCGAGGCATGACCAGTCCGCAAGCGGGGCAAGACAAGTTGTGGCTGGGCATGGCGCATCATCCGGTCGGAGAGGTTGGCGCGGTGGGGCGCGGTCCCGTAGTTATAACGCGGCACGTTACACCAGCCTACGAACAAAGCCGCTGTCGTCCTGGTTTCGTCGAGCAGGAAAGAGAAACGACCGAGCCGAAGGCGGACACACGGTCCACCTCCGGCTCGGTCGTGATCAGCAGCACGGCTCACACGAACCGTGCCCGGTCAAGCCCAGTTAGCGGGTGATGCCCACGGCCAGGCCGAAGCCGAAGAAGCCGGAGCTGGCGGAGCTGTTCAGAATCGGCACGCCGGTGAAGTTATCCCAGATCTGGGATTCCACCGAGCCGCGCACGAAGAGCAGCCCACCGCGGCTCAGCTCGTACTGCCACTGGCCGCCGACCTGGAACTCGATGATCGACTTGACGTTGTCGTCTTCACGCTCAGTCAGGTCGATGGTGCCTGCAATCGGCGGCACTGTCAGACCGACGTTAATGATCTGGTCTTCCTTGCCGAAGAGGACCGAGCCGCGGGCGCTGCCGAACAGCGCGAAGCGCTGACCCAGGGCGCGGCGCAGCTCGCCGCCGATGGTCATGCCGTAGCTCTGCGACTCGAAGCCCAGTCCCAGGCTGATCGCATTGACGCCGTCCGTGATGGTCGCCGTGTTGTTCTCCCGGTATTCGACGTAGCGGTAGCCGGCGCTCAACAGCAAGTCCCACTTGTCGGCCACGCGGATGGTGTCCGTCAGTTCGAGGTCGAAGACGTGCGTCTCCAGCCCGTAGGACAGCGTCAGGGGCGGCGCGCCGCCGAGGACGCCCGACAGATCGGAGCTCGCCGAAGCGTTGTGATCGAACTGGAAGTAGCGGGCGCGGACGCCAAAACCATTGTCGAACTGGTAGCCGAGCCACAGACGCCAGGCCGGTTCGTACGAGAACTCGGGCTCGTTGATGACCACCGCGCCGGCGGCCAGCGTGTTGACCAGGTCGATGACCGTGTCGAACAGCGGGGCGACGCCCTCCGAGTTGACCGGGCGCAGCCAGAGCGCCTCGAAACCGCCGACGATGCCGCCGGTGCTGCACTTCGGGGTGCAGCAATCGCCGTGCAGCACGCTGGACGGGGTGGTCAGCTGCGACTTCAGGCTGGCAACCTCGGCTTCCAGCTTGTTGATGCGCTGGGCATCGGCGTTGGCGGCCGGAGCGGCCGGGGCCGGCATGGCTTCGGGCGCGGCCGGCTCGAAGTTGACGGGCTGGATCGGCATCGCCGGCGGCGTGGGCACCTGCACCATCATCGGGTAGCCGTAAGCGGCGGCCGGCTGCATCGGGTAGCCATAGACCGGCTGCATGGGCGGCAGGTACTGGGCGTAGGCGGGCAGCGCCAGGCAGCCGGCGGCCACGCTCAGCAACCAACGGAGTTTCGGCATCATTAATCGACCTTCCTTCCTTGAAATTACCCCTTCGCCATCGAGGCGCGGGAGCAGCGCATCATTCCGACGCGCATGACCAGGTGGAGAGTTTGTGCCCTCGGTGGCCTCCACCGAGAGCGGGAACCAGCAGCGGCGCGAGGGAGGGCAGGTTCAGGCAGGAAGGGCAGCCTATTCGGAGACGCGGGCCGGGATGGTCTCCCGCCGCACTTGGGCAGTTCCGGTTCGGTTGGTGTTCCGTCCTGTCAACCTGTCGCAAAGCCTTTTGCCACCGCACCAGGGCTGGAATACGGGATCGACCGGAAACCGCCCCCATTATGAAGAAAGCCCCGCTTTTCCAGTCCAACAGCCACCGCGAGCGATGGGAAGTTGCCACGACCGGCGCATCTTGCCTGGCCGGCTGAAAGTGGGATGTTTGGCGACTCTGGTGAAGTGAGGCGGGAGTTGAATCTCCATTGAAGCAGCCATCGGTCTACCGCGTAGCGGTTGTACTCCACAGCCCAGGGTCGCGTAGCGCACCCTGGGGACAGGGACCGATAGGATTCGTTTACCCCGAAGGGGTTGGACAAGGCGAGTGGCCAGCCTTTGTCCAACCCTTTCGGGGTACAAAATTCCATTCGCTTCGATCCCCCAGGGTGCGCTGCGCGACCCTGGGCTGTGGAGTACAACCGCTACGCGGTAAAGACCGCTGGCGGCGCTTCGCTGCCCTCGCACTAGCCCGCATTTCTCACCAGCCCCTATCTTTGATTCCTGGTTGGCTGCTTTGATTGTTTGAACCACCGAAGGCAGCGGGCTGAAGGAGTTGGCCGCCCCCGCGCACCTGCGGAGGTCGGCGGCGCCACTCGTTGCCGCCC
>JAEUIF010000826.1 GCA_016795185.1 Planctomycetia bacterium
AAGAGAGCGGCGCGGCCGGCATGTGCGTCGATGCCGCCGGCCGCCTCTACGTGGCCACTACCGTGGGCGTGCAGTGCTTCGACCCGACGGGCCGGCTGAACGGCGTGCTACTGAACCCGACGACCACGCCGCCGACGGCAGTAACTTTCGGCGGCCCCAACTTCGATCTGCTATACGTGGCCTGCGGCGACCGTCTCTTTGCGCGCGAAACCAAGGCGCAGGGTTTCGTGCCGCCCAAGAAATAGCGGTTGGATGCCAGCGCGCCATCACCCCTGCAACGTCGGCTCGGCCTGGGCCGGACGTTTCAGCGAGCTTGCCTCGGACGCATCGCGGAGTAACTCAGCGTGGCCTGCCCCTCGGACGACCTCTCCCCGTCATCCGCCCGCGCGCGGGACGAAGATCGGCTACAGCTGTTCTTCGATGCAGCGCTGGAAGGCATCGTCGTCCACGTTAAGGGCGCCATTCTGGAAGCCAATCCCCCAGCGGCGACCCTGTTCGGCGTTACGGTCGCAGACATGCTTGGCCGCGACCTGCTGGAGTTCGCCGCGCCCGAATCGCACGATCTGATCCACCGGCACATTGACGCCTGCTTCGAGGGTACTTACGCCGTCACCGGACTGCGCCGCGACGGTTCGACGTTTCCGCAAGAGTTGCACACCCGACACACCGAGTACCGCGGACAGAAGGTCTGCATTGTCGTGCTGCGCGACATCAGCGAACGCAAGCGCAACGAAGCCGCCCTGCGCGGGCGGGAACGCCAGGTGCGCGCCGCCTTCGACGGCGCGCTGGACGCGATGGCCATGCTCGACGACTTGGGCCAGTTCCTCGACGTGAATCCGGCGGCCTGTTCGCTGTTCGGCATGACACGCGAGGAATTGCTGCACCGCCGGTTGTTCGAGTTCGCTGAATCGAAGGCGGACTTCGACCTGCTGTGGAACCGCCTCCGCGAGCAGCAGCACCAGCGCGGCGAGTTTCGCCTGTTGCGGCCCGACGGCGGTCGGCGCTGGGCCGAATACTCCGCCACCGCCGACCTCCTGCCCGGCCGCCACCTGGCCATCCTGCGCGACATCAGCGAACGCAAGCGACTCGAAGAGCAATTGCGCCAGGCCCAGAAGATGGAAGCCATCGGCCGCCTGGCCGGCGGCGTGGCGCACGATTTCAACAACCTGCTCACCGCGATCATCAGCTACAGCGAGTTGCTGCTCGAAGCGGTGCCGGTGGCGGACAGCGGGCACCGCTACGCCGAGGAGATCATTCATGCCGCCGAGCGCGCCGCCGGCCTGACCCGGCAGTTGCTGGCGTACAGCCGGCAGCAGGTGCTGTCGCCACAGGTGCTGAACCTGAACAATGTGGTGTCCGGTCTCGAACGCTTGCTCTGCCGGCTGATCGGCGAGGACGTTGTCCTGGTGACGCAACTCGATCCCGCACTGCGCAAGGTCAAGGCCGATCCGGGACAGATCGAACAGGTCATCATGAACCTGGCGGTCAATGGCCGCGATGCCATGCCACGCGGCGGCACCCTGACCATCGCGACCGCGAACGTCGAACTGGACGAAGGCTATGCCTGGGCGCACATGGATGTGCAGCCTGGCGCTTATGTTCGGCTGTCGGTGGGCGATACCGGCAGCGGCATGAGCGAGGACGTGCGCGCGCACCTGTTCGAGCCGTTCTTCACCACCAAGGAAGTTGGCAAGGGCACCGGGTTGGGCCTCTCGACGGTCTACGGCATCATCAAGCAGAGCGAGGGCCACGTCGAAGTGGCCAGCACGCTGGGCCAGGGCTCGACGTTTCACGTCTATTTGCCGCAGGTCATGGAAGCATCGCGCCGCGAGCAACGGCCAGCGGTGGAGCCACGCTCGGGCCGCGGCTGGGAAACTATCTTGCTCGTCGAGGACGACGACGTGGTCCGCGCCCTCGCGCGCACCGTGTTGCAGCAGCAGGGCTACACGATTATCGAGGCAGCCCACGGCGTCGCCGCCTTACAACTGAGCAGCCGTTTCCCCGGCCCGCTGCACATGCTGTTGACGGATGTGGTCATGCCGCACATGAACGGCCCGCAGCTGTACGCGCAACTCGCCCGGCTGCGGCCGGGCTTGAAGGTGCTCTATATGTCGGGCTACACCGGCGGCGCCATCGCCCACCTCGGCGAACTGGAAGCCGAGGCGGCATTTCTGCAAAAGCCCTTCCCGGCGGAAGTCCTGTCGCGTAAGGTCCGTGAAGTCCTCGATCACTAAACCGCTGGCGGCTTCGCATTCCCGTTCACACCCGTGCCTTCAAGGGCGGTTGCTTCTCGGTGACGTGTCTTCCGAGGACCTTCAGCACCGCCGACCGCTCCGCGTTGAGTGCGATAAAGTGCGTCCAAGGTTCGGGCACCTTGGAGTCGCCATAAATGGCTTCCACCGGACATTCCGGAATGCACGCTTCGCAGTCGATGCAGTGCTCCGGATCGATGTAGAGCATGCGTTCGTCCTGGTAGAAGCACTCGCACGGGCAGACGACGACGCAATCGGTGAACATGCAATCGCGGCAGGGTTCGCAGACGACCATCGCCATGATAGGGCTCCTTTCGTTGCACAGGCCCGCTGCCAACGCGGCGCGGGCGCACGGCCTTTTGCAAGCATCGTGCCATCCCGCACGACTGGTGATTGATGACCTGCAACCTGCGGTGCCAGCAGCCGTTGGGAGCGAAACGCCCATCCCTGCTTGGCGACTGCGGCCGGGGCTTTTCTCGGTCGCGGTAGAACGCAGTAGGCGAATTCTCGCCGCTGGGACGGTAGCCCACCGCCAAATCAGCGCGTCGTCGGGGTTCAAGCACTCGCACCGCTCGCGTGGCTTTTCCCGTCATGGAGTCCTGCCCATGCACCGCTCGCATCATCTGACCGGGGTCGTGCTGGCCCTGGGCATCCTGCTCGGCTACCTGGCTGCTTCGTTGCCGCTCCGGGAGGCCCGGCCTGGCGCTGCTGCCCCGCCCGTGTTGCCATTGCCCGCGCAATCAACGGTCGCCGCGCCCGCAGCGCCCGCCGGCAAGCCCAACATCCTCTTCATGATGGCCGACAACCTCGGCTACGGCGAAGTCGGCTGCTATGGCGGCGGCATCCTGCGCGGCGCGGCCACGCCACGCATTGACCGCCTGGCTGGCGAAGGGCTGCGGTTGCTGAACTTCAATGTCGAGGCGCAATGCACGCCCAGCCGTTCCGCCCTGCTGACGGGGCGGTTCGCCATGCGCTCCGGCACCATGCGCGTGCCGCGCGGCGGCGCGCCCTACGGCTTGACGCAGTGGGAGGTCACGCTGGCGGAGTTGCTCGCCCCGCAAGGCTACGCGACTGGACACTTCGGCAAATGGCACCTCGGCGACAGCCCCGGCCGCTATCCCACGGATCAGGGCTTCGACGAATGGTACGGCATTCCCAACTCGACCTCGGTCGCACCGTGGACCGCCGCCCAGGGCTTTGACCCGAAGGCCGCGCCAACCCCCTACATCCTCGAAAGCAAGAAGGGCGAGAAGCCGCGGCAGGTGGAGGAGTACAACCTCAAGAGCCGGCGCACCATCGAGACCGAGATCACCCGGCGCACCATCGACTTCATGAAACGGCATGCCAAGACGGGCAAACCGTTCTTCGCCTATGTGCCCTTCACGCAGGTGCATTTCCCGACGCTGCCGCATCCCGATTTCGCGGGCAAGACCGGGCACGGCGAGTTCGCCGATTCGCTGGCCGAGATGGACCATCACGTCGGGCAGTTGCTCGACGCCGTGCAGGAACTGGGCATCGCGGACAACACACTCGTAGTCTTCACCAGCGACAACGGGCCGGAGGAGATGCTGCCCTGGCGCGGCTGGGCCGGGCCGTGGGCGGGTTCGTACTTCACCGCGATGGAAGGGTCGCTGCGGGTGCCGTTCATCGTGCGCTGGCCTGGCAAGATTCCCGCTGGCAAGGTAAGCAACGAGATCGTGCATCAGGTCGATCTCTTCCCGACGCTCGCACGCATCACGGGCGCGGAACCGCCGCGCGACCGTCTGTTTGACGGCGTCGAGCAACTGTCGTTTCTGCTCGGCAAGCAGGAGAAATCGAACCGGGAAGGCTTTCCGTGCTACGTGGGGGAGCAGCTCTACGCGGTCAAGTGGCGCCACTGGAAGGTCCACTTCATGATTCACGAGTACATGTTCGACGCGCCGCAGCGGCTGCCGAATCCGCGGATGCACAATCTGATCGAGGACCCGCGCGAACGGCACAGCGTTGCGGCGATGAACACCTGGGTCTACCATCCGGCGATGAAGATCGTCGATGACTTTCAGGCCAGCCTGAAGCAGGAACCCCCGATTCCGCCGGGCACGCCCGACCCGTATCGTCCGGCGGGGAAGTAAGTGCGCGGCCGCGGTTACAGCCGTGAAATCAGCAGTTCGCGCAGGAAGATCAACTCCTTGGGCAATTCGCCGGCCAGCTTCATGAACAGCTCGGTCTGCGTCAGCACCTCGGTCTTGATCTCTTCCAGGTCGATGCTTTGCGCGGCCTCGATGCGGCCGAGCGGCAGGTTCAGTCCATCCAGGTCGATGTCCTCGGGCCGGGGCATCCAGCCCAGCAGCGTCTCGGCGGCGTAGCCCTGGCCCTTGCAGCGGTCCACGATCCATTTCAGCACGCGCATGTTTTCGCCGAAGCCGGGCCAAAGGAACTTGCCGTCGTCGCCCTTGCGGAACCAGTTGACGTGAAAGATGCGCGGGCAGTCCTTCATCTGCTTGCGCATCCGAATCCAGTGCGTGAAGTAGTAATTGATGTTGTACCCGCAGAACGGCAGCATCGCCATTGGGTCGCGCCGGACCACGCCGAGCTGGCCGGTGGCCGCCGCCGTGGTTTCCGAGCCCAGCGTCGCGCCCAGGTAGACGCCGTGAATCCAGTTGAACGCCTGGAAGACGAGCGGGATGGTCTTCGTGCGCCGCCCGCCGAAGATGATGCCGGAGATCGGCACACCGTTCGGATCATCGGCCTGCGGGTCGAGCACCGGATTGTTGCGCATCGGCGCGGTGAAGCGGCTATTGGGATGCGCCGCCGGGCGACCGCAGTTCGGCGTCCAGGGCTGGCCGGTCCAGTCGATGCACGCAGCGGGCGGCGTCTCGGTCTTGCCTTCCCACCAGACGTCGCCGTCAGGCAAGAGCGCGACGTTGGTGTAGATCGTGTCGCGCTGGATGATCGCCATCGCGTTCGGGTTGGTCTGATAGCTGGTGCCGGGCACGACGCCGAAGTAGCCGGCCTCCGGATTGATGGCGTACAGCCGGCCGTCGTGCTTGTTGACGTACATCCAGGCGATGTCGTCGCCGAGCGTGTTGATCTTCCAGCCGGCCTTCAGGTACTTCTCGGGCGGAATCAGCATGGCGAAATTGGTCTTGCCGCAGGCGCTCGGAAAGGCGGCGGCCACGTAGGTCTTCGCGCCATCGGGACTGGTCACGCCCATGAGCAGCATGTGCTCGGCCATCCAGCCTTGCTGGTAGCCCATCCAGCCCGCCAGCCGCAGCGCCAGGCATTTCTTGCCAAGCAGCGCGTTGCCGCCGTAACCGGAGCCGAAGCTCCAGATGACGTTGTCGAGCGGGAAATGACAGATGTAGCGGCGTTCGGGATTGCAATCGCCCACGGAATGCAGACAGCGGGTGAACTCATCGCTGCCCTGGAGTTCCTTCCAGGCGCAATCGCCCATGCGGGTCATCACGCCCATGCTGATGGCGACGTAGATGGAATCCGTGATCTCGACGCCAACTTTCGCCAGCGGCGAGCCAAGCGGACCCATGACGAACGGCACCACGTAGAGCGTGCGGCCGCGCATCGATCCGCTGAACAATTGCCCAAGCATGGCGTAGCACTGCTTGGGGTCCATCCAGTTGTTGGTCTGCCCCGCGAGACGTTCGGACGGTGTGCAGATGAACGTGCATTGCTCGGTGCGGGCCACGTCGTTGGGGTTGCTACGGTGCAGGTAGCAGCCAGGCAGTTTCTGCTGATTGAGTGGCAGCAACACCCCCTCGGCGACGGCTTGCTGCAACAATTCCTGTCTTTCCGCCGCGCTGCCGTTGAGTACATGGATGCGATCCGGCTGACACATCGCGGCGCATTCAGCGACCCACGCGCGGACATGCGGGTTGGGAATTTCCACTCCAGCCAGGCGGTCCATATCGCGAGCAACCGGCAGACGCGCGGCGTCGTTCATCGGCGGCAACTCCTTCAGCGGGCCAAAGGGTTCATTATATCGCGGCAGGCGGTAACCGCGCGCCATGCGACCGAAAAGAACGATAAGCCCGTAGTTCCCTAGTGCATGGTCAAAGGAGATGTTGCCCGAACTAATGATGGGTGGCACGTCCCTCGGTACTCCGAGGGCGTGGGGAGCGACTCGCACGCCCTCGGAGTACCGAGGGACGTGCCACCCAAGTAAAGCCTTGCGCAACAGGTCGCTTGATTTTGCACTAGGGTGCGGCTGCGCTCTGCGGGCTGGACGCACCCTA
>JAEUIF010000853.1 GCA_016795185.1 Planctomycetia bacterium
AGGAGTGATTGCCTGACCGGCGGCAGTACGTCGGGCTTTCCAGCCCGACACGCAGCGCCGGCGGCCAGTGTGGTCGTGGAGCGGGCGCGGCCAACCACGGGAACTGCCGGTCGGGCTGGAAAGCCCGACGTACTTCAGGCAGCCACTCCCTGGACAAGGCCTAGCTCACCAGCTTTTCGATCACCTTGCCTTCGCGGAACAGGCTCATCGGCCGGCCGGTGCTGGTCATCAGTTCGTGATGGGCGTCGATGCCCAGGCAGTGGAAAATGGTGGCCGCCACGTCGTCGGGCGTGCAGGGTTCGTTGGCTGGAGCCATGCCGGTCGAACCCGTCGAGCCGTGGACATAGCCGGGCTTGATGCCGCCGCCCGCCAGGAAGACCGCCAGCGACCGCGCCCAGTGGTCGCGGCCGGCGTTTTTGTTGATCTTCGGCGTACGGTTGAACTCACCCACGCAGTAGACGATGGTGCTGTCGAGCAGGCCCTTCTGGTCCAGGTCCTCGATCAGCGACGACAGCACACGGTCCACCGGCGGCAGCAACTTTTGCTTCAGCTGCGTGAAGTTCTGGCCGTGCGTGTCCCAGCCGCCCAGGCTGATGGTGACATAGCGCACGCCCGCTTCGATCAGCCGTCGGGCGGCCAGCGCGCCCTGGCCGAACGCATCCGGGCCGTACTTCGCGCGAATGCTCGACGATTCGCTATTCAGGTCGAACGCCTTCTTGGTCCGGTTCGCCCGCAGGATGTCCAGGGCTTGCTGGTGGAACTTATCCAGGCCCGCGACCGTGTCGGCGGACTGGTCGAGCGCCTTGAACTTGCCGTCGATCTCTTCGAGCAGCTTGTTGCGGTTCTCCAGGTCTTCGAGTGAGAAGCCGTTGGGCAGCGATACGCCCTTGACGCGCAAGGTACCGTTGCCGCCGGGATTGCCCTCAACCTCGAACGGATTGTAGGCCGTACCGAGATAGCCGGCGTTGCCGTTGCTGCTGCGGCTGAAAGTGACGTAGGGAGGAACGCCCGGTTCCGACGGCAGCAGGCGGGCAGTGAGCGAACCGAGCGACGGATATTGCAGGGCCGGCGTCGGCTTGTTGCCGGTCAACATCCAGACCGCGCCGCGGCCGTGGTCGGGAATGGTGTGGGCCACCGAGCGGACGATGGCGCACTTGTCCATCACCTGCGCGACCTTGGGCAGATGCTCGCTGATCTGAATGCCAGGGGCCTTGGTGTCGATGGGCTTGAATTCGCCGCGAATGTCGTCGGGGGCGTCGGGCTTCAGGTCCCACATGTCGATGGTGGATGGGCCGCCACCCAGCCAGACCATGATGATACCCTTGGCCTTGCGTTCCGTTTTGGCGGCTGCCGCCTCCAGGCGCAGCAGATTGGGCAGGCTCAGGCCGAGCAGTCCGGCTGTGCCGATCTTGAGGAAGTCCCGACGGTAGAAGCCCTCGCAGTCGGTCGCGAAACGCTTGGACATGGAAGTCCCCCCTGTGAATTAACCGCTCCCTGGCGGGTGGCGGCTAGCAAGACTTCTCCCCTCTCCCC
>JAEUIF010000868.1 GCA_016795185.1 Planctomycetia bacterium
CGCCTGGCCATCTCGATTCTGAAGCACGACACGCGCCTGAAAACGAGCCTCCCCACCAAGCAGTTCCACGCCTTGCTCGACCATCGCGTCCTGGAGCGAATGCTCGTGGAGTTCTCGGGGAAGTAAGATGATTTTGCCCTGGTGCCATGCCCACGGCTTTGCGTGGGCATGGGAAGCCAGTGCGTTTTCCATGCCCACGCAAAGCCGTGGGCATGGCACCCAGCGCAAGTCGCGGTTCGTTCCATCAAAGCCACCGGAGCGACTGCACTGAGAAGGGAGCCTGGTCCACCGACGAGATGTAGCGCGGGATTTGGTTGCGTTTGCTTGCGCCGGTTCAACTTTTCAATCAGGGCGTCGGTAAAAAATAGGTAAACGCGCCGCTGAAGAAACCGTCGGCCAGACGGGGCAGCGCCTTCCAGTGGATGGCATCCTCGGAGCGATAGCATTCGGTGCCGCGCAAATTGGTGCAGAGGTAGACGCCCGCCCCATAGCAGGCGCGCGCGGGGCGCACGTTGGAGGCGGCCTTGGTCCAGGTCACGCCGTCCGGGGATTTGTAGGTCGCTTCGATGCCGAGCGCCACGAACTCCTTGCCCGTCCAGACGATTTCATTGAGGTGTTCGCCGATCTCGCCGGTGACCTCGTTTTCCCAGCGCGCGCCATCCTTGCTGGTGGCCCGCAACCCGTGCATGCCGCCGGCGACGAAAACGCCGTTCCCGAAAGCCAGCGAGATGAACGCCGGCCGCTTGCGCTCGGGGTCCGGATAATCCTTCCAGGTTCGGCCATCCGGAGAAGTGACGACGCGCCGGGTCGCGCCGATGCCGAGAAAGAGATCGTTGCCGAACGCCACCTTGCGGACCATCTTTTCCCAGCCCTGCCATTTCTGAATGCGGTGCTTGTCCGGGTCGTCCCATTCCTTACCATCCGTGGAGGTTGAGAAATACGCCCACGGGCCTTCGCCGCCGTGAGTGACGAAGCGATCCTTGCCGAAGGCGACGCAGGTCAGCGCCCCGCCGTTCTCGAAGCGCCAGATCGGTCCGTCCCAGGTCGTGCCGTCCTTCGAGGACAGCATGCGAACGTTGCCGCCCTTGGAGATGTTGTCGCCGCCGCCAACGGCCACCAACGTCGTCTGATTGCGCGCGAAGCCGAAGAAGCCGTAAGCGCCGCGCTCCTTGTTGTCCTTGATCGTTTCCTGGTGGACCAGTTCCCAGACAACACCGTCCGGGCTGCGGTAGATGCAACCGAGGGCCTTCTTGTTGGTAGCGCCGGCGTAGAACATGGCTCGGAGATTCCTTGGTGGAGTTCGGCTATCGTAACTTGCGGTCGGTGGCAGCGAACCGTTTCAGCCCCGGAGGGACGACAGAACAGTAGCCCACGGCGCAAGCCGTGGGAACTCGATCACCTCGATTTCCAAGCCCCGGAGGGGCGGCAGAAGGCTCCCCTCGAAGCAAAGGGGCATGTCTGTCGCCCCTCCGGGGCTTGAAGTGGGCTACTGTTCTGTCGCCCCTCCGGGGCTGAGGCAAAAGGCAAAAGCCAAACACAACAGCGCAATACCTGCTGACCTACGTGGCCAACCCCGGCAGCCTGCCGTCGTGCTTCCGCTGGGGATGAATATGGCTATCGCCGAACTCGGTCACGGGGATGCCCATGCGGTTGAGCAGTTCCACGTACAGGTTGGCCACCGGCGTGAACTTCTCGGCGGCCAGGTGGCGGCCGGTTTTGATGATCCCGCCGCCGCTGCCGAACACCACCGTCGGAATGTTCTCGACGCTGTGGTCGCCGCCGACCGCCAGGTCCGAGATGTTCAGAATCAGGCTGTTGTCCAGCAGCGTGCCGTTCGGTTCCTGGATCGAATCGAGCTTCTGCACCAGGTACGAACAGTTCTTGTTGAGCCAGACGGTGATCTCGCGGAACGCTTCGCGGGCGATGGGGTCGCCGTACTTCTGGTCGTAGTTCGCGCCGGCGTGGGCCAGCGCGTGGTGCGAGAATTCGCTGCCAATCGAGACGATGTCCGGGAATTCGCCGAAGGGCCATAGCGTCATCGTGCCGACGCGCGTGGTGTCGGTCTGGAAGCCGAGCACCATCAGGTCGGACATCAGCCGCAGGTAGTTTTGCACTTGCTGGCTGTCCTGGTGATCGAAGATGTAACGCGGCGCGTCCGGCAGGCCCTCGATCTTGAGGTCGAACTGCTTGCGGGAATGGTCCGCCTCGATTTCCTTCTGCCGTTTCTCGACGAGTCCGAGTTGCGTCTCGGCCGCGCGCACCGATTCGAGATACTGATCGAGTTGCCGCTGGTCCTGCCGGCCGACGCGGTTCTTCAGCGTGAGCGCCTGGTCCCGGACCACGTCGAGGATGCTGGCATCCGACAGGCCGCTCTTGTTCACCTGCCGACGAAAGAGGCGGTCGAACACCAGGCGCGGGCTGAACTCGCCGTGAATGCGCGTGGCGCTGTCGTGCCAGAACGAACCGGTGCCGCCGCCGTCGATCAGGGTGAGCGATTTCACCGGCGTTTCCCGACCAATCTTGCCGGCGATGAACTGGTCGATGGAGATCGACGCCGAGCGCACGCCCTGGTCGCGGATGTTCTTCGCGCAGGTGAAGACGTGCATCTCGTGTTGATGCCCGCCGCGCGAGAACTTGCCTTCGTAGTAACAGGAGTTCGTCAGGTTCGAGATGACCGTCATCTTGCCGCGCACCGGCTCAAACGGCCGCAGCGCCGACGGCAGCTTGGTCAGCGGACCGATTTCACTCGGCACCCAATGTTCCGGCAGCGAGCCTTGCGGGTAGTACCAGATGCCGAAACGCACCGGCGGCTTCGGCATTTCCGCGGCCCCCACCGGCGGGACCATCGCTTCGAGAAAGGGCAGCGCCAGGTTGACGCCCAGGCCCTTCAAAACGGTACGGCGGTCGATTTGCCAGCTCCGCGTCATGGTTGCTTCTCCTGATCGCCGCGCACGCTCTCATCTTCCCGCGGCGCGCGTTTGTGTCGGAACGGATAACTCAGCACGATCTCTTCGATCAACACATCGGCCCGGTATTGCTTCTCGATGACTGTAGTTGTGATGCGCCGCACGCTGGGCAGGTCGTAGCTCTGCAAATCGCGGCCCAGGGCGTAGGTCAACAGCTGCTCGACCAGGTTGCGCGTGAACTGGTCCTTGCGCTGGAGCAGCACCTGCTTCAAACTCTCCACGCCCTTGAGTTCGGTGCCGTCGGGCAGTTTGCCGGTGTTCTCGACGGGTTGATTACCGTCCTTCTCGCGCAGCCGGCCAATCGGGTCGAACTTCTCCAGCGCGTAGCCGAGCGGGTCCATCTTCAGATGGCAGTTCGCGCAGCTGGTGCCCTGCTTGCCGTGCAGGTCGAGCTTCTCGCGAATCGTCAGCGGCCGGCCTTCGGGGTCCTGGGCGTTGCCGTCCACGGAATTGGCCACCTCGGGCGGCGGGGGCGGCGGGGGCGTGCCGAGCAGCGCGTCGAGCACCCACTTGCCCCGGTTCGTTGGACTGGTGCGCGACGGCATGGAAGTCTTCTGGTGCGCGATGGCCATGCCCAGCAACCCGCCGCGCTGCCGGTCGGTGAGCGTCACCTGCTGCATCGCCGGCCCCTTGATGCCCTTGATGCCGTAAAGGGCCGCCAGGTCTTCGTTGACGAAGGTGTAATCGGCATCGAGCAACTCCAGCAGGCTGCGCTGGTCGCGGTAGAGCCGGCCAAACACCTGGGCCAGCTCCTCGCTCGACGCTTTCGCCAGCGCGGGCGTGTAGTCCGGGAACTTCACCTGGTCGAGCAGGTGCGCCTGCTGGCGGCCGAAGAGCCACTGTTCGGGGAACTCGGCCGCGAGTCGGTTGCCCTTCGGGTCTTGCAACATGCGCCGCACCTGCTCCCGCAGCACGTCGGGCTGATGGAGCTTGCCGGCTTCCGCCGCGTCGAGCAGTTCGGGGTCCGGCACGCTCGACCAGAGAAACGCCGTGAGGCGACCGGCCAGTTCGTAGTCGGACACGAGGGCGGGCTTGTCGTCGGCCGGCAGGGCTTCGAGGCGATAGAGGTACTGCGGCATGACCAGCAGTGCCTTGATGGCGAAGCGCTGGTTGTGAAAGAAATCCTTGCGGACAGCCAGCGCCCGGTCGAACGGCTTGAGCAGCAGTTCCAGTTCCTTGTCTTCCGGCGGCCGGCGAAACGCCAGGCGGGCCAGGTTCCGCAGGTTGCGTTCGGCTGCTTGCCGGGCCGTGAGCTTGTCCTGCCCTTCCCAGTGCTTGTGCCAGCGGTTGATCGGTTCCTTGTTGCGGAGGTTGCCGAGGTTCCAGGCCGCGCCCTCGACCACGCTGTCGGCCAGCATCAGGTACTTTTCGAGCAGTTCCGGCGGGAAGGTCAGCTGATCGACCTGGTTGTCGTAGCCCGTTTGGGACCGCGCCTCGGGCAGATAGCTTTCCACATCCGCCTCGAAGTGGAACAGGTCGCGCATCGCGTTGCGGTATTCGCGGCGCGTCAGGCGGCGCGGGAACGTCGGGCCGGGGTCCGTCGGTTCGGCGGCTTCCATTTCCTTGACCAGCTTGCCGACCCAGCCGGCGAGCAGCGTCTGCTCTTTTTCAGGGACGGCGGGTTTGCCGCGCGGCGGCATCGAACCATCACGGATTTTCTCGACCACGGACTGCCAGGTCTTGATGTCGTTGACCACCTGCGACGCTTGCAGAAAGCGCTCCAGGTCGAGGTTGCCCTTCTTGGTCTCGCTGCCGTGGCAGGAAAAGCAGTGGGTCTTGAGGATCGGCCGGATCTCGCGCGTGAAATCCTCGGCGCGAGCGGCGGCGACACTCAGTAATCCCAGCACTACGGCCCAAACGCCTTGCCAGCAACGAGTGTATCTCATGCGAAACTTCCTTCAGGCAGGGCAAACCAACGGCGGGCCAGGCAGGCAGTGAAAAACCTTCAAGCGGCTGAGTTTCCAGGGTTCGTAGTTCCGCCTTCAGGCGGTCGAGTCGCTCGCCGCC
>JAEUIF010000910.1 GCA_016795185.1 Planctomycetia bacterium
GTGTGTTTTTCAACAAAACTTTGGTCGCGTACGACGTTCGCTCTTATTTTATCCTTGACCCCCATGGCGCCTTGCGGGTGTGGGGTCGGGGTTGAGGGGACAGCGGCGAGTGTACGGGCACTGCTACCCCTCACCCCCGACCCCTCTCCCGCAAGGGGCGAGGGGCTTCAAGGATAGATTCTGAGCGAACGTCGTCGGCGACCAATTTTTGCTTGAACTCGACCCGCGCGGGAGCTAGTCTTTAACGCAACATCTCTGCATCGCCCATTTCGAGGCCGGCAATGCGCATGGCGGCGATTCCATTATGGCGGTGGTTCTGGGAGCCGGCTCCGCCGCTGGCACAACTTGTTCCCGAAACGGCCCCTGCCGAGGCCGTGGCGGAAGCGGAGCGCCGGGACGCCCAGCGTCACTCGTGCCACCGTGAAGCCTGGCTGCACCCGGTCAGTTTGGTGAAAAGCCTGCCCTGGCATGCCATCGTCATGGACCTGTCGGCCACGGGCATCGGCCTGGCCATCGAACGCCCGGTCGCCATCGGCACCTTCTTCGCCGTCGAACTGCCCGATCCGCTGCTCGGCACCACGCGCTTGCTGCGCGCCCGCGTCGTCCATGCGACGGCGCAATCCCATCAATACTGGCACATCGGTTGCGAACTGGTGCCCGAATTGCCCGCGCAAGATTTGAAGTCGCTGCTTTAGATGGCGCTCCCCTCCGGGTCGCGGCTAAACGGGCGCGTCGGCGGTCCCGGAAAACGCTTCCCTTCCCCGGCAACCCACACCACCAGCAGTACCACGACCGATCCTCCAATGATCCAGAGTGCCCGGTCGTTGGGCGGCTGCACGCCGATGACGAACAGCAGCGCGCAACCCAGGATTGCCAGCACCGCCAGCGGCCGATACTAGGCCCCCAGGTCCCACGGCCCCATCGTAGTCCAGCTGCGCCGGTAGGCCAGCATCCCCAGTGCCGTCGGCACGACATACGAGATGTACAGGAACAGCGTGCAGACCACGGTAATCGTCTCGTACACCGGCGTGTAGACCGTGAACAGCACCGCGGCGCAGGCCACCGTCCAGATGGCCGGCACCGGTGTGCGATAAACCTGACTCACCTGACGCAGCACGCCGGACCACGGCAGCCCGCCATCGCGGGCGAACGCATACGCCATGCGCGACGTGGAAGTGACCGTGGCCAGCCCGCACAGGTACTGCGCCAGCCCGATGCCGAGATACAACAGCGTGCCCAGCCAGTGGGGCAGCACTCTGTCCACGATCCAGAAGAACGCATTGGCCCCCTGCCCCGCGGCGGCGTCCATGTCCGGGATCGCCAGCACCACGGCCATCAACATGAACCAGCCCGCGACCCCGGATACCAGGACCGAACGCACGATGGCCCGCGGCACGTTGTACGCGGCTTGCAGCGTCTCCTCGGCGGTGTGGGCGGAAGCGTCGAAACCCGTGAGCGTGTAGGCGGGCAGCAAGAAGCCCAGCAGGAACACGCAGCCCAGGCATTCGTGGCGCGGCCAGACGTGGTTGCCCGGCGCGCCGCTGTAGTTCGTGAACGTCACCAGCCGAACCGGCTCGAAGGTGGGGGCAAAGACCAGCAGGGCCAGCGTGAGGGCGGCGGCGACGAGCATGATCCACCAGCCGCTGAAGTCGGTCAGCAGCGTCGTCGCCCGGATGCCGAGGTGGTTCACCAGGGCCTGCGAGAACGTGATCAGGACGACGCCGACGACCTGGGCGACGAACTGGCCCGTTTCGCCCAGCGCCGCCGGGTGAAAGCCGAGCCGTGGCCCCAGGGAGCCGACGACGAAGAGATAAGTGCCGACGTTGATGGCCGCCAGCACCGTGATCAGGCCCGCCAGGTTAAACCAGGCCACCGCCCAGCCCCAGCCCTTGCCGCCGAGCAGCGAGGCCCAGTGATACAGCCCGCCGGCCGTCGGAAACGCGGACGCGACCTGCCCCATCGTGGCGGCGACCACCAGCGAGAACAGGCAGACCAGCGGCCAGCCCAGGCCGATCGCAGCGCCACCCGCGCTGCACAGGCCCAAATGAAACGACGTGATGCCGCCCGCCAGGATGCAGATAATCGAGAGCGAGATGGCATAATTGGAAAAGCCGCTCATCCGCCGCCGCAGTTCCTGCGCGTAGCCCAGGCGGTGCAGTTGCTGAACGTCGTCGTCGATCGGCTCAATCATCACAACGGTTCCAGATTGATTCTCCCCTCGCCCCTGGCGGGAGAGGGGTTGGGGTGAGGGGGGGGACTCTGCAACGACTTCCCCCTCACCCCAACCCCTCTCCCGCCAGGGGCGAGGGGCTACCGATTCGGCAGCGGCCGGCTGCTCTGCTGGTGCTGGCTGGACTTGTAAATTTGCAGTGCTTCTTCCTGCCAGTCTTCGAGCTGGCGGACGCGCGTCTCGTGGCTGGGGTGGGTCGATTGAAATTCGGGCGTCTTGCCGCCGCCGGTGGCTTTCGCCATCCGTTGCCAGAAGGTCACGCTGTACCTCGGATCGTAGCCCGCCACCGCCATCATCAGCACGCCGAGATGGTCCGCCTCGGATTCGTGCTCCCGGCTGTAGGGCAGCAGGATGCCGAACTGCGCCCCGATGCCGAGCACGGCCATCACCTGGCGTTGCTGATTCGGATCCATGTCGCTGAGCGAGACGGCAGCGCTCTGCTGGATGATGCCGACGATCTTCTTCTGCGCCATGCGCTGCGAGCCGTGTCGGGCCAGGGCATGGCCGATCTCGTGGCCCATGACGGTCGCCATGCCGCCGTCGTTCTCGCACACCGGGATGATGCCGGTGTAGAAGACCACCTTGCCGCCCGGCAGGCAGAAGGCGTTGATTTGCTTGCTCTGCACCAGGCGAACTTGCGGGGCTGCAATCCGGCGGCGTGCAGAAACTTCGGGTCTTGCGAAGCCTCGGCCAGCCGTCGGCCGACTTCCTGCAAGCGGTCCACGAGCGGGCCGCTGGGAATCACGGTCGATTCGCTCAGCACCTGCTGAAACGCCTGCGCGCCCAGCTGGTCTTCTTGGTCCGGCTTCAGGGCGAAGACGTGCGTCTTGTTGAACGCGCCGCGGTCGCAGCCTTGCCAGGCG
>JAEUIF010001025.1 GCA_016795185.1 Planctomycetia bacterium
GACATTCACTGGAGCAGCAGCAGCGTACTCGCCGAAACCGTGGCGAAACTGCCCGAAGCCGAATGGAAGTTGGCCCTACTGCCGCCCTGGTACGATGTGGACACGCTGGCCGACTGGCGCATGCTGCAAGGCCATCTCGCCGCCTTGCGCCGCGCTGGTCTGGACGAACTGCCACACCTTGCGGCCCTGGCCGGACCACTCGGCTGACGGAAGAGATTTGGTATGAGCGCCCGACCGATGTATACTAAGTCTGACTTCCGCTTCAGTGCTTGCAGCGGATTCCGGCAGCGTCAGGTACGACGTCGGCGTTTCCTTGCGACCAGTCGCTTCATCGGCGGCTCGGTTGGGGACGCCCCCGGAAGGTTTGCTCGCGTCCAGCGAGGGTAGCCAATGGCACCAACCCCGAAACGCTCGATCGGGACCATGGATGGTTGGCTTCCACTCCCGGCGGAAGAACGTCTCGCTTCCATTCGCACACTGCGGACCATTCCCTGGATTACCTACGGCGGAGCCCTGGTGCTGACCGCGATCGCGGTCCTGGGCGGCTGCGCGCTGGCGCCGCACTCGTCCGACTTGCTCGTGGCGGCGTTGCCCGCCGTCGCCCTGATGACCGTCGCCTGGTTCGCGGGGTTCGGCCCGGCGCTGCTGGCAACCGGCGCGGCGGTGTTTGGTATCGTCGGCAGCTTGCACTTCCTGCGGGACGCAGGCGCTCCGTCTCCCGGCGGCGGGCTGGCCGAGAGCGGCTTAGTGATGGTGGTCGGCCTGGCGAGCGCAGCGGCGGCGCGCGGTCTGCGCGTCGCGGAACGCCGGGCCGAGTTGGCCGAGGCGGAAGTCCAACGCCGGCAGCGCGCGCTCGACGAAGCCCTCGCCCCGCCCAAAGCCACCGAAGCCGTGGGCGACGAGTTCGCCGCCATTATCCAGTATTCCGAGGATGCCATCATCGGCATGAACCTCGACGAGACCATTCGCAGCTGGAACCCGGCAGCGGAACGGCTGTTCGGTTACACGGTCGAGGAGGTGATCGGCCAGCCGATCAACCTGCTGATCCCGACTGATTTCTCGCAAGCGACGCCGGCGGTGATGCAGCGGATCGTGCGCGGCGAGCATATCAAGCATTACGAGACCGTGCGCGTTCACAAGGACGGCACGCTGATCGACGTTTCGCTGGGGTTGTCGCCCATCAAGGACGCGCGCGGCCAAGTGGTGGGCATCTCGACCATTGCCCGCGAAATCACGGAACGCAAGCAGGCGGAGCGCCGCCAGGCAGCGCAGCATGCCATCACCAAGATTCTCGGCGAGGCGGCGACCCTGCCCGAAGCAGCCCCCCGGTTGCTGAAGGTGCTGTGCGAGAGCCTACGCTACTCGTTGGGTGTCTTCTGGCATGCCGAGCGCCAGGCCGATGCGCTGCACTGCCTGGAAGTCTGGCATGAGCCGCTGCCGGGCATCAAGGAACTGGCGACGGCCTTTCGCGAGGCCAGCCACGAACGCGACGGGGGACTGGCCGGGCGCGTCTGGGCGTCCGGCAAGGTCGAATGGATCGGCAAAGTTGACCAGGACGCCGCCGACCCGCGCCTTGCTTTGGCGGCGCGGCTG
>JAEUIF010000932.1 GCA_016795185.1 Planctomycetia bacterium
GGAAATCGACCAGCGCATTCAGGCGCTGAACGACGAACATCAGTCGCTGGATCGGCAGTACCAGGCACTGCTCAAGCCCGATGTGAAGTGCGACCGGCAAGCGCCACGCCTCGACGCCCTCAAGCAGCGGCTCACGGTGAGTCGGGACCAGACCGAAACCCAGCTTCAGCAATTGCAGCTGCTCATCAACCGCGTCGCTCAGGACAAGCCCACGGGCATCGTCCTGCCGGGCACGAAGGCCGACTACCAGGCGGCCGTGCAGCGCCTCAATGGTTTCCAGGGTTCCCTCACGCAGTGCAAGGCGAACTTCCAGGCCCTGCTGGACCTGGTCACCACGGCCCACGGCAAGGCCAACGGCGAATGGCAAAAAGCGCAGACTGCCCTCAAGAACCAGCTGAAAATAGCCAACGACCTGGTCGATCGCGCCGTCACGCTGTCGCAGAAGCCGGACAAGTCGCTTTCGGACAACACGGAACTCGCGAAGCTGTGCGGCGGCATGCAGGACTGCATGACCGAGCTGAACCGTCTGTCCCCGCTGGTCAGCCCGGACGCTTTCGACGATGAATGGAAGAACAGTTACCACTACCTGATCCGCTCGATGCTGACCTCGTTCGGCAACATCGGCCGGCTGTTCGGCGACGTGGAAACGGACGTGCGCGAGCACGTCGGCAAGCTGCTGGAAGGCGGCGAGGGCGAAGTCAAGTTGCAGGCTGAGGCCGTCGACAAGCTCAAGCCCAGCCCCCGCACGGACCTGCTCACCGACCTGACGCACCGGCGCAAGGCGATCGAGCAAACGCGCCAGAAGCTGGTCGAGGTCGAAAGGGAAGTGAAAGCCTTCCCTCGGCTCGACGAGGGCCAGTTCCCCGAACGCCTGGCCGCTGCCCTGAAACGGTTGAAGGAACTCGAAGACCGACTGGCCGAGATCGAGACCGAGAGCGTCGCACTGGCGCGCAAGGAATTCCAGGAGCGCTTGACCCCACTGCTGGAGACCGCCCGCAAGCTCAACACCGAGCTGGAGGAGCTACGCCAGAACGAGGAGCGCATCACACTGGAAGGCGTCGATGCCATCCGGCAGCGCGTCATCCTCTGCCGGCAGCAGTTCGAGGGGCTGCGTGAGGACCAGACCGTGCAGAAGCCCGATGACCTGCTAGCGGAGATCGAGCAGACCTGGGACCAGCTGGTGGGGCACGGCAAAACCATGAACGGCCTGGAAGCCGTCGTCTACCGGCGCAACCGTCAGCAACTCGAAGTCGACGCGCGCAAGCTGCTGGACGAGGCGAAAGACATCGGCCGAACCGTCGAGCGCGAGGTGCGGGTCGACGGGCGCGACATGAAGTACGACCGCTTGCAAGCCCTGCACGAGCGCGTCTCGGTCTGCACCGGCGCCCTAAGGCACCAGCGCTTCGACGAGCTGTTCAAGGAAGACCCCCGGCCGCGCCAGGAAGCCAAGGAGACGCTCGACACCGCCTACACCACCATCAGCACGGCCAAGAAGGCGCTGGCCAAGATCGAGGAGTACAACGAGGTCAACCGCTTGAGTCAGTCCCAGATCGAGGAACGGCGCGCGCCAGTCCTGGAAAAGGTCGCCCGCATCAAACGGTTGGCGGACGGGATCAACGAGGACGGCAGCAACGCCCACCACACCACCATCTCGCGCCTGCGCGACCGCGTCGCCGACGCGCAGGACGAACTCACGCAGCTGCAACTGTCCGAGAAGCACCGGTCCAAGACCCGCGTTCCGGAGGCGCTGCAACTCCTGGACAGCCTGTACACCAAGCTGGGCACGGCGATGCGCAACAGCCAGGAACTTCAGAAGCGGGGCCAGGGTCCGGCGCTCAGCACGGCGTCGCAGATTCAGTATCAGTGGGGCATCGAGTATCACACGCTGTTCGACGACGTCTGGCTGAAGAATAACTCGCCGTTCCCGCTCAACAACGTGCGTCTAACCGTGACCGTGAACGAGGAAGGCAAGGCGAAGATGGAGACCCTGAAGCATCGGCGCATCAACAGCGGCGAGCGCTACAAGTGGACCAACGTCTTTTCGATCAACGAAGAAAACGTGCGCGACAAGCGAGTGGTGCTGAGCTGCGATGAGGACTTGCTGGGCTAAACGCCTATTCGAGATGAATTCCCCCCCTCTCCCCTGGCGGG
>JAEUIF010000938.1 GCA_016795185.1 Planctomycetia bacterium
GTCCATCTGCCGGCGCCGTCGGCGCGCGCCCGCCGCCCCGACTTGCCCCACGAGTTGGATGCCGTGGTCACGCGCATGCTCGCCACGCACCCCGAGCAGCGCTACGCCACGCCGCAGGAAGTGATGCGCGCGCTGTTCCCCTTCCTCTCGGCGGTGCCCGGAGCGCTGCAACCGCGGCCCGCTGTGGCCCCCGCCGTCGCCGATACGCCTGGTCGGGAACAGGTGCTCGTCGTGGAGGACAACGCCCTGGTGCGTTTCATGAATCACAAGACGCTCAACGCCGTCGGCCTGAAATGCGTTGAAGCGAACAACGGCGCGGAAGCGCTGCGGCGGATGGCGGAAAAGCCCGTGGACCTCGTGCTGCTCGACATCGAGTTGCCCGATATTGCCGGCACCGAAGTCCTGCGCCGCCTGCGCGAGCAGCCGCCAATACCGAACCTCAAGATCATCTTGCTCTCCGGCCACGCCACCGCCGACCAGATGGCGGAAATCCTGCTGGCGGGCGCGGATGACTACCTGACCAAGCCGGTCAGCCCCACGCAGTTGCAGGCGCGCGTCAAGGCGGCCCTGCGGCTAAAAGAAGCCCAGGACCGCTCCGACGTGCTGACCCGTGAAGTGCTGGCCGCGAACGCCGAGCTGGAACGCAGCCTGTGCCACCGCGACAGCGACCTCTACCACGCGCGCAACGCGCTGGTGCTGTCGCTGGCCAAGCTGGTCGAGCAGCGCGCCGCCGAGACGCATCGCCACCTGCTGCGCTTGCAACGCTATTGCCGGTCGCTGGCGGAAGCGGCGCGGTCCACGGCGCTCGCTAGCCAGCTCGACGGCGATTTCCTGGCCATGCTGGAAGTCTGCGTCCCGTTGCATGACATCGGCAAGGTGAGCCTGCCGGACCACATTTTGCAGAAAGCCGGCAAGCTCGATCCCGAAGAACGTATCATCATGCAAACGCACACCACGCTCGGCGCGGATACGCTGACCGACATCGCGCGCGAGCACGGTTCCGGCCTGGCATTCCTGCGCATGGCGATCGACGTGGTCCGCCATCACCACGAGCGCTACGACGGCACCGGCTATCCCGACCGGCTGGCCGGTGCTGCCATCCCGCTGGCCGCCCGGTTGCTCACCGTGGCGGACGTCTACGACGCCCTCCGCTCGCGCCGCACCTACCGCCCTGCCCTGGCTCATACCGCCGCCGTGCAGCTGATGACCGATGCCTGCCAGGGGCAATTCGACCCACTACTGCTGCAAGTGTTCCCCGAGGTGGCGACGCGCTGGGACGCCATCTTCCAGGAATTGAAGGACTGAAGTTGCGAGACCATCTCGTAGGGTCCGCTGTGCGGACCTGAGTGACTTGACCATTCCAGATGCCGTGGTCCGCACAGCGGACCCTACAGTTGCGGGATTGAACGGGCCGCACGCATGAGCAGTCAGCCAGTGACGATCGACGCCGCGGTCCCCTCCCCTGCCCCGCCGTATTCGGCCCCCTGGCTCTTCTCCGCCCCCATCGATCTGACGGTCTTTCTCGGCAGCGCCCTGCTTTCGTTGTGCGCGCTCTGGCTGGGCGCGGTCCTGGGCGTGCTCGACGGCGAGGGCACCCCGACCTGGACCTGGGTGCCCGCCGTGCTGCTCATCGACGTGGCCCACGTCTGGTCCACCGCGTTTCGCGTCTACTTCGATCCGGCGGAATTGCAGCGTCGCCCCCTGCTCTACCTGTTGACGCCGGTGTGCGCCTTTGCCGTCGGCGTCGCCCTCTATGCCCAGGGCGAACTGCTCTTCTGGCGAACCGTCGCCTACCTGGCGGTGTTCCACTTCGTCCGCCAGCAGTACGGCTGGGTGGCGCTTTATCGCGCCCGGGGCGGCGAGCGCGCACCGCTGGGCCGCTGGATCGATACGCTGGCCATCTACCTCGCCACCGTGTATCCGCTGCTCTACTGGCATGCGCACCTGCCGCGCGGCTTCTGGTGGATGAAGCCCGGCGACTGGATCGTGCCGGCCGGTTCCTGGCTGGCCGATGCGGTCGTCTGGCTGGACCGGGTCGTTGCGCCGCTCTACTGGACCGTGCTGGCGGTTTACGCGCTGCGCGCCGGCTATCTCTGGCTGGTGGTCCGCCGGCCGAATCCCGGCAAGGATGTGGTCGTGGCGACGACTGCCGTCTGCTGGTACGTCGGCATCGTCTGGTTCAACTCGGACTACGCCTTCACGGTGACGAACGTCGTCATCCACGGGGTGCCGTACTTCGCCCTCGTGTACTGGTACTGGCAACGCCGCCGCGCGGCCCAGGGCGCGCCGCTGTCGCCGGCGCGTGGCCTGCTGATCTTCTTCGCCACGGTCTGGGCGCTGGCCTACGCGGAGGAACTGCTCTGGGACCGTGGGCTCTGGCACGAGCATCCCCGGCTGTTCGGCGAGGGCTGGGACATCGGCGGCTGGGGCCGGCTGCTCGCGCCGCTGCTGGCCGTGCCCCAGCTCACTCACTATGTTCTCGATGGCTTCATCTGGCGGCGGCGGAGCAATCCGGAGTTCGCGCTGGTGGAAAAGTAGCCCGCCCTGGCGATCATGAAACATATTGCTCAAGAGAGTGTATTCTGGGTGCCATGCCCACGGCTTTGCGTGGGCATGGGAAGCCTGCGTGTACTCCATGCCCACGGAGGGCGGTGACCGCAACTAAAGAGGAGAAAGGAGATGGTGCTGTCCCTAAATTGGAGGTAACACAACCCACTCCAACGGGAGCAGCACCATGCAGTCCTTTCTAGAACGTTATGGCTCGCGCATCCA
>JAEUIF010000940.1 GCA_016795185.1 Planctomycetia bacterium
ACGGATTGATAGGCGACATCGTGAAAGCCATTGCACCAGAAACGGAAGCCGATGCAGCTGGCATTCTCATTCAATTGCTGGTGGCAATTGGCAATGCTATTGGGCGAAGCCCATACTTTCAGGTTGGCACATCAAAACACCATGCCAATCTTTTCGCTGCGCTAATCGGTGGGACAGCATGCGGCAAGGAACAAGCGTTATCAATCACCATGAGCGTCATGGAAACTGCCGATGCCGAATGGTTCAGGCATGCTGTTCACAATGGGCTGTCCTCTGGCGAAGGCATGATTGAATGCGTTTGTGATGCCGAGATGAGCATGAACGGGACAGTCGTTTCCGCAAGCGGCGGCGCAACCGAGAAGCGATTGATGTGTGTGGAAACTGAGTTCAGTAAACCGCTCAAGGCAATGCGGCGGGACGGCAACACCTTATCGGAGGTGCTTCGTCAAGCATGGGACGGGCGAAGGTTGGAGGTGATGAACCGCAAGGACAACGCCTTGCAGGCGACTGATGCTCATGTTTCTGTTATCGCTCATTGCACCGCAGAAGAATTGCATCACCTCCTGGTGGGCAAAGTGGAGATGGTGAATGGTTGGTGCAATCGTTTCCTTTGGGTATTGGTGAGGCGCACGAAACTTTTGCCAAGCGGGGGCAATGCTTCTGTCCTTGATGTGTTCCGCAAACCATTCGCAGACGCCATTGCGAAAGCCAAGGGCATTGGGCGAATGGAACGAAGCGCCGATGCCGAGAGTTATTGGGAGGGCATTTACCCTTCGCTGGTTTCTGATGTGGCAGGGGCTTACGGTGCGTCCATCGGCAGAGCCAGACCTATCGTCGTCCGGCTGAGCATGGTCTACGCCCTGGTGGACGGAACGCCCACGATAGGCGTTGAGCATTTGCATGCGGCAATGGCAGTGTGGCGTTACTGCGAAGCATCAGCCAGGTTTCTTTTTGACGCCACCGCTTCGGCAGTAGCGTCGGAGGTGTCTTTGGCGGAACGATTGTTTGCCTTGATTGTGCAGACGAAGGGCATCAGCAAAACCCAGCTGCACGAAGCCACCGGCAAGAAGTTCACCGCCAAGCAATTGAGCGAAGCCCTTGCTTCGCTGGAAGCCGAAGGCAAGGTGCAAGCGGAAATGGAAACGACGGGCGGACGCCCTGCCGAAGTCTGGCTTGCCACCGCCCGAACGAAAGAAGAAAGCATGCAATCGCCGAAGCATGCGGAGGTGCATGTGGAAGAAATTCCCGTCGTCCATGCAGACGATTTGGCGAAAGATACTTCCTTCGTGCGGACGCCAGAGCCAGAGAAGCATGCGTCTGCCTCTGCCTCTCCTGGTGGGAAGGGGATTGATTGTACCGTTCCTGCCAATGCTACGCCCTGGTGGGGCATTCTGTTCCAGGGGCAGCAATGCATCAATGGCGTTCCGCTTTGCGAGATCAATCGTCAGCCAGACGCCTTCATCCCAGGGGCATGACGCCACCGCTGCCCATGCCCAGAGCCAGGGCAGGGCATTCGGGGGCTTTACGGGGGCTTCCAGGCGTTGCCAGGGGCATTTGCCTTGGCAGGGGCTGATGCTTTTGCCAGGGGCTCTTGCCAGAGCCAGGGGCATGGGGTTACGATGATGCTTTGGGCACTGCGGTAGTGCCCAAGCGAAGGCAAAAGTATGGAAAACGCTAGGGAAAACCTTGCGCCGACCCGCTCCTGGTTCTGGGAGCGGGTGATGCCGCTGGTGCCGGTGCTGATCGTCGCGATTTTCTTCGCCTGGTGGTACTGGCCGTTCGGCAAGACGCTGGAACTGCATGACCCGACGGCCGTGCCGCGCGCCGTCGCGCCGCGCGCGGGCTTGTCGGCCGACGAGATCGTCAACATTGACGTCTACGAGAAAGCCAAGAAGAGCGTCGTTTACATCACCACGGTGGGTTATCGCCGCGACCCGGCGACGCTGGACGTGGAGGAAGTACCCGAGGGCACGGGCTCCGGCTTCATCTGGGACCCGCGCGGCTACGTCGTCACCAACTTTCACGTCATCCAGGACGCCCGCGCCGCCCAGGTCCACATGTTCGACGGCAAGGTCTACCAGGCGCGGCTGGTCGGGGCCGCGCCCGACAAGGACTTGGCCGTGCTGCGTATCGATGCACCGGAAGAACTCACCGCCATCGCGGTCGGCACGTCGAAGGACGTCCGCGTGGGGCAGCGCGCCTATGCCCTGGGCAATCCGTTCGGCGTCGGCCTGACTTTCACGGAAGGCGTGGTCAGCGCCCTCGGACGGCGCATGAAGGCCGTAACTGGCCGTCCGATTGACGATGTCATTCAGACTAGCGCTCCGATCAACCCCGGCAACTCCGGCGGCCCACTGCTGGATAGCTCGGCCCGGCTGATCGGCGTCAACACGGCGATTTACAGTCCCTCCGGGGCCAATGCCGGCATCGGCTTCGCCATTCCGGTTGATACTGTCAATCAGGTCATTCCCGAACTGATCCGCAACGGCAAGGTGGACCGGCCCGGCCTGGGAGTGCAGATTGCCAGCGCGCAGGCCGCCCGCCGACTGGGCATCAAGTCTGGCGTGCTGATTACCGAAGTGGTGCCCAACGGCGCTGCCGCCAAGGCGGGCGTGCAGCCGACCAAAATCGACGCGCGCGGCCGGTTGCTGCAACTCGGCGACGTGGTGGTCGAAGTGGACGGCAAGCCGGTCGCCGATGCCGACGATCTCTTTCAGCAGCTGGCCCAGCACAAAGTTGGTTCGCCGATCAAGTTGACGGTGCTGCGCAACAGCGAACGACTGGAAATCCCTGTCACGCTGCAAGCCATCTGACGCGGTAGCTCCTGTGAACCACTCTTCCCCGCCTCGCTGGATGTCCGCGGTGCTGCTGGCTGCCGCCGCGTACAACGTCGCATGGGGCACACTCGTGGTGCTGTGTCCGCAGGCGTCGTTGCACTGGGTCGGACTCGAACCGGTGAACTATCCGCAAATCTGGCAATGCGTGGGCATGATGGTCGCGGTCTTCGGAGTCGGGTATGCCATCGCCGCGACCAACCCGCTGCGCCACTGGCCCATCGTGCTCGTGGGACTGCTCGGCAAGGTTCTCGGTCCGATCGGCTTTCTGAACGCCGCGCTGGCCGGGCATCTGCCCTGGTCGTTTGGCTGGCTCAACCTCACGAACGATCTGATCTGGTGGCTGCCCTTCGCATTGATCCTGCGCCGCGCCTGGAAGGATTATCTTGCCGAGTCCGGCGCGGCAAACTTGCCGCTTGCGGAGGCCAGCCCGAAGGTGCGCAGCCAGCACGGCACGGACCTGCACACGCTCTCGATGTCCGGGCCGCTGCTGGTGATTTTTCTTCGTCATCTGGGGTGAATACTCTGCCGCGAGGCGCTCGCGGACCTGGCGCAACACCGTCAGGCCGTCGAAGCGCGGGGAACGCAGTTGGCGTTCGTGCATCCCGACCGCGCCGAATTCGGCGCGGCGGTGGCTGGGGAATACGGGTTGCAAGACCTGCCGCGCTTCGCCGATCCCGACGGCATTCTCTATCGAGCCTGCGGGCTGGGCCGCGCGCGGGTCTGGCAGTTCCTGACCCGGAGCAGCCTGCGTCGCTACTGGCAAGCGTGGCGCGCCGGTCACCGCGGCGCACGACCGACGGCAGATGTACTGCGCATGCCCGGGGCCGTCGTGTTGCACCGCGGCGAGATCGTGCGAGCGTTCCGGCCGCGCGGCCCGGCGGAGCGGGTGGACTATCGGAGCCTATTGATGCCCGCACAATCGGAATGAGCCGCAGCGTCGCCCCGCCAACGAACGACCTCCATGGTTGTTGCACTCTCTGAAGGCCGTTACAATTCAGGGATTGCCCATCCCCTCGATATTCACGCACGGGAATTCAACATGATGCGGAAACTGCTCCGTTCGGGGTCCGTTGCCCTGGGTCTGGTGGTCTGCGGCGCGGGTCTGCTGTTGCCGGAACTGGAAGCCCAGGCGCCGTTCCAGCCCGCGCCGAATCAGAAGGCGTACCTGGGCAGCCTGGACCATCAGCTCAAGTCGCCCGCTGAGACTTCTCGCCTGAAGGATTTGCGCGACGGCAAGCGGCTGGTCATCGACCTGAACAGCAAGGAAACGGATGAAAACAAGGCGGTGCTGGCCAAGGCCGCCATGTGGTACATCTACCGCCTCACCGACACCAAGTTCCACCAGGGCTTCTACGACGAGAAGACCAAGTCGACCACGACCATGAGCGACCTGGTGCGGGAGTTTCAGGAGAAAATCTGCCTGCTGCCCGAGATTCGCGGCAAGCGGGCGCTGAAGTCGGAGCAGGTCGATTACCTGAAAGTGTTCAGCAAGGATTGCGTTGCCTGTCTGCGCGAAGTGCTGGCCAAGAACAGCGTGCCGATCGTGCGCGTGAACGCTGCCCGCATGCTCGCGGGGTTGGCCGAGGCCAATCAGGAAGAAGCCCTCGACAGCCTGCTCGACATCCTCAAGAACCCCAACGAGATCGACGCCGTCAACCTCTGGGCCTTGCGCGGCCTGAAGGACTGGTTCGAGCAGGTACAGGCCGGCAAACTGAACTTCAAGGACGAGAAACGCGAGCAGCGCTGCATCCTGGCCTTGCAGCAGTTCGTGTCCCGGCCCCGTCCCGCGAGTTTGCCGGCCGACGCCCCGGCGGATGAAATCGCCGGCTACCAGTACGTCCGCCGCGAGGCCATCCGGGCGTTGGGGCTGACGCGCTACCCGCTGGTGCCGGGCACCAAGGGCACCGAGGGGCTGACGGCCCTCTGGCTGCTGCGCGCTCTCAAGAAGGGCGAACTGGGACTCGACCCCAGCATCACCGAGCAGGCGGAGGCAGTCATCGGCCTGTGTCAGATGGAGACGAAGCTGAGCAAGGATTTTCAGCCCGACTACGCGGTGCCGGCGATGGGCGCCTTCCTGCTGGAATACATCAAGCTGTACAACGACCAGCGGGTCAGCAAGCTGACGACTCTGCCCTGGAAGCTCTACTCGGCCCGGCTGATCATCGCCCTGGACCAACTGGCCGTACAGGGCCGCAACTTGCCCAAGGCCAACTCGGATTACATCGACAAGTTCGTGGCGGTCGCCAAGAAGGTGCTGCGCGAAATCGAGGTGGACAAGGACGCGAACGCGCCGGAACTGGACGCTTTCCTCACGGGCAACCAGCCGCCCAGCAAGGAGCTATTCAAGGGCATGAAGGAAGCCACCTTGAAGACGGCCTCGTGACGCTCACACCCAGTGCATTATCAAGGGAGTCGTTGTTCAACAGAAGGTCTTTCGGGGTGCCATGCCCACGGCTTTGCGTGGGCATGGGAAGGATGCGAGTGCTCCATGCCCACGCAAAGCCGTGGGCATGGCACCCCAGCCACCGCTTGAGCAAGATGTCACTCCAGCATCACGCACTGCCCAGGTCCGCGAGGATTTGGGCCGCCCGGTTGGCGTCGTTGACCGTATCGAAGGCGGCGAAGCCGACGAAGCGCTTGCCCATCACCGCCATCGTCAGCCCTTCCATGCTGATGCCGGCCAACGCCCATTGCTGGGTCAAACGGTGAGCCAGGCCGGCCTCGTTGTCGCCCTCGACGCGCAAGACGATCGGTTCGGCCGTTTCGTGGTAGCCGGCGGCCTTGGCGGCCCGCAGCTGGATGGGTCCACTCAGCGGCGCGACGTAGATGACGCCCGTGCCCGGCTTGTCCGCCTGGCGGCGCGTGAAGATGAATTCCAGGTTGGCGTCGGCCTGCGCCAGCGGCGACAGTTTGCTCGCCACGCCGCCCGCGCGGTCCTCCACGTCGCTCGACCAGACGTGAACGCGATCCAGTTTGAAGCCCATGATGATGGTCCTCGGGAAGAAGGACAATTTGCCGCTCGCCACGCGAAGGCCGTATCGCCCACGTGAAGATTATAAGGCCCCCAGCGGGAATTCCCAATGACCTTCGCCGTGCTGCCTGCCGGCGGCCTGAGCCGGCGCATGGGCCGCCCCAAGCTGGCCTTGCCGCTCGGCGACGCGACCGTGCTGGAACAGGTAATCCGCACCCTGCGCCGCGCCGAGGTCGCCACGGTGCTGGTCGTCCTGGGACCGCACGTCGCGGAACTGTCCGGGCTGGCCATCGCCGCTGGTGCGGAGGTCAGCGTGCTGCCCGTCGCCACGCCCGACATGCGGGCCACCATCGAGCATGGCCTGCACTGGCTGGAGCAACACCACCAGCCGCAGCCGGACGATGACTGGCTACTGGTCCCCGCCGATCATCCCACGCTGTCGGTCGAAGTGGTGCGTACCCTGCGCGCCGCCCGCGAATGTCACGCCGAACGCTCGATCTTTATTCCGACCTTCGAGGGGCGACGCGGCCACCCGGCGCTCGTCGCCTGGCGGCACGTCGCCGGCATGCGACAGCTGCCGATAGGGCTAGGACTGAATGTCTTTTTTCGACAGCAAACCGAGGTGACTCTGGAAGTGCCGGTCGCCTCGGCCGCCGTCCTGGCCGACCTCGACACGCCGGAAGACTATGAGCGCCTGTTGCACGACTGGCGGCCGATCAATTTGTGAAGGCAACCGTTGACCGCGGCGCGCATCATCTGACTCCCCAAATCAATCAAGCATCAACCCCAGCCACGAGCCGTTCAGTGCTTCTTCGACCGTTTCGGACAGCGTGACGAGCCCTTCCAGGTCATCGGTCAGGAAAGCACCGCGCAGTTCGTGCGGCACGGCTGCCAGGATCACTTCGCCACAGCCGCGCGCGACCTTGCGGGCAAACTGCACGATGGCGGCCAGACCCGGCTGGCTGATGAAGGCCAGCTGGGACAGGTCGAGCACCGCCAACTTCGTGCGCGGTCCGTGCATCTTTTGGAATTGTCGCTGTAGTTCGGTTACTTCGCTGAAATCCACCGGCCCCTGGACGCGCAGCAGGAACTCGCGGCCGACCTGGACCAGCTGGACATCAAACGACGGGGCCATCGGCTGCGCGGCCGCCATGAAGAGACTTCTTCCGGCGCTTCGAGTCGGGGGGCCACGGTCAACGGGTCCGTGGCAGATGCAGCCACTTACGGGCATGACCTTGCGCCGTGACATGAAGCGCCGAAAGTAGGGCCGGCGGAGCGAAACAACTCAGCCGATAAAACTGGTGTCGCGGGCGCTGCGGAGCTTCGACTTCAGTTCGGCGGGGACGTCGTCCGGCAGCCAACATTCCGCCAGCTGAGGCAGCACCTTGGGATCGGCCAGGGCGGCGACCTTGCCCTGCATGGAGTTGGACATCAGTTCCAGTCGGACGAGGTTCTGGAGGTGAGGAGAAGCGAACAGGGCCTGGCCGCCCGTCGGGCCGATCTGGCCGTAGCCCAGACTCAGGATGCGCAGGTTGGAGAAGGAGGGATTGGCGGCCAGTGCCTTCGCGCCGGCGTCGTCCACCGGCAGGCTGTTGAGGTCAAGGTGTCGCAATCGCGGCAACTCGGCGGTCGCCAGGAACTGGGCCAGGTCGTCGGCTGTCAACTTCGGCTTGGTGTGGGCACGCAGGTTGAGCGTGGTCAGTGCGGGGAAGTTGCCCGCTTTCGCCAGGATGCCCAGGCCCTTCTTGCCGACGTTATTGTTCTCCAGATTCAGGACGCGCAGCTGGGTGGCCAATGGGTGCGCCGCCAGCAGTACCACGCCCTTGTCCCCGATCTCGTTGCCTTCCAGCGACAGCACCCGCAGGTTGGCCAGCAATTCGGAACGGCACAGCACCGCCAGTTCGTCGTTGTGCAGCTTGGAGCGATGCAGCCGTAGGTCAGTCAGCCGGGGCATCTGGACCTGCGCCAGCGCGGCCATGCCTTCGCCCCGCAGCGGAGCGTGCCGCAGGAAGAACTGACCCAGGTTCTGAAACGGGCCAACCTCGCCGAACGCCCGCGCGCCCTCAATGGGCAGATCGTAGAGCGTCAGGGTGTGCAATTCCGGCAGGCGCGACAACGCGGCGACGGCATCCGCCGCATTCGCCGCCGAGTGCCCGGCGGCAATGCCGAGCTTCACCCGGCGCAGCCGTTGAAACCAGCCCGCGCCCAACAAGCGTTTGAAGGCCGCCGGTTCGCCGCCGAGCCAGCGGATGTCCAGGCGCTCCATGCGGCCCAGCGCCTTCGTTTTGGCCAGCGCGACGAGGTCGGCTGTGTCGTCCACGCAGTCCAGTTCGAGCCAGCGCAGTTCCTGGGTTGCGGCGGAAGCCGTGATGGCCTGCACCGACAGACTGTCGCGGCTGATGACCCCCGCGCCGGAATTGGACGCTGAGATGGCGGATAATTGCTTTGCCGCCGGACTGCTCAGGATGATGGCCAGCTGGCGGCTGAAGTAGCCGTGAAACCTGACGCCGCGCAGGGGCGTCGTTGCGATGACCTTCGGCAAGGCGTCGCGAAAGCGCTGGGCTGCGACCACCTCATCGCCGATGTCGTGCGGTTCGTTGGCGAAGTACGGCAGTCCGCGGTAATAGCTGTCGTTGGTGTCGTCCTCGTCACCCAGATTGTCGTAAAAGCCGACCGTTTCCGGCAATGGAGGCTCCATGCGCCGCCGGCCGAGGCGGGGCAGCACCGTGGCTCGCCGTTCCAGCAAATCGACATGGCCGGGGTCCGCCGGCGAACCGGCTGCCAGCCCGCACTGCACGCGGATGAACTCGGCCAGGTGCGGGTCGCCGTGCTCCTCCAACCAGTCGGCATAGATCAGTCGCGGCGGATCGTCCGCGGCGTTCGCGATGATGCCGGCCAGCAGTTCGCGGTTCTCGGGAAAGGTCATGGGCCATTACCTCTCGATGGAAAGCCGCTTCACGCGCTCTGCGCCAGCTTGCCGCCCTGCTTGATCTGGTCCCATTGTTCCTGGGTCCAAAGCACGTCGCGCGCCTGGCTGCCGTTGTATTCGCCGACGATGCCGTCCTCCGCCATGTAGTCGATCAGGCGGGCGGCCCGGCCGTAGCCGATGCCCAGCGCCCGCTGCAAGAGCGAGGTGCTGCCGCGCCGTTCCTGCACGATGACCGAGATGGCCTGCTCGTACAGGTCGTCGCGCTCGCGCAGTGCTTCGAGCATGTTGCCGCCGTTGCGGCCGGCCTGGTGCAGCTTGGTCAATTCCTCGGCGAACTCCGGCTCGCATTCCAGGAACTCGACCACGCGCTGGATTTCCTCGTCGCTCAGGAACGTGCCCTGAGCGCGGACCAGCGTGCTGGTCGCCGGTTGCAGGTAGAGCATGTCGCCCTTGCCCAGCAGTTTGTCGCCACCCATCTCGTCCAGCACCACC
>JAEUIF010000948.1 GCA_016795185.1 Planctomycetia bacterium
AAGAAAAAGACTCCCGAAACCCGGAGGATCGAAGCCTTGTTGCGGGAGACTTTCCCGCACACCGAAGCCTATCGTTACAACTCGGCGTCCATTCGGGTGAGGATCATTGACGAGCAGTTCGCGGGGAAGTCCCGCGGCGAACGGGAAGACCTCGTCTGGCCGCTGCTCGAACAATTGCCCGAGGAAACGCGGGCCGACATCATGATCGTACTGATGTTGAGTCCGGACGAGATCGACGATTCACACATGAATCTCGAATTCGAGAAACCGAGTCCTTCGAGGTTGTGAGAACGCGGCCAATCCATGACGACACCCACCAAAAACATCCGAAACTTCTCGATCATCGCCCACATCGATCACGGCAAGAGCACGCTGGCCGACCAGTTCCTGCTCAAGACCGGGGCCATCACCCAGCGCGAGTTCCGCGCCCAGGTCCTCGACGACATGGACCTGGAACGCGAGCGCGGCATCACCATCCAGATGCACCCGGTCACCATTTACTATGAGTTCCAGGGCCAGCGCTACGAGCTGAACTTGATCGACACGCCCGGCCACGTCGATTTCAGCTACGAGGTGTCGCGCAGTCTCGCCGCCTGCGAAGGCGCGATTTTGCTGGTCGATGCCTTCCAGGGCGTGCAGGCCCAGACCGTGGCCAACTTCTATCTCGCCCTGGAACACGACCTGACCATCGTGCCGGTGCTGAACAAGATCGATATGCCCATCGCCCGCACCGACGACGTGCTCGCCGAGATGCAGCAGGCCCTGAACGTGGAGCCGGCCGAGGCGCTGCGGGCCAGCGGCAAGGCGGGCATCGGCATCGACGAGGTCTTGCAGGCCATCGTCGCGCGCATTCCGCCGCCGCCCGGCAAACCCGACGACCCGCTGCGCGCGTTGGTTTTCAACAGCCATTTCGATTCGTACAAGGGCGTCGTGGTTTATGCGCGTGTCATGGATGGCACCATGCGCAAGGTGCAGAAAATTCGCCTGATGAGCGGCGGCACCGAGCTCGAAGTCATCGACATGGGCCAGTTCCGGCCGACCATGACCGCCTGCAACGAACTGGGCGCGGGCCAGGTCGGCTACTTCATGGCCCAGATCAAGAACATCGACGACGTGCGCATCGGCGACACCGTCACCGACGCCCTCGCTCCCGCCGCCGCCCCGCTGGAAGGCTACAAGGAACCGCAGCCGATGGTGTTCAGCGGCCTCTACCCGGTCAACAACCGGGATTTCGAGGCGCTGCGCGAGGCGCTGGCCAAGCTGCGGCTGAACGATTCCAGCTTCACTTACATGCCGGAAAACAGCGAGGGGCTGGGCTTCGGCTTCCGCTGCGGCTTTCTCGGCCTGCTGCACCGCGAAATCATCCAGCAGCGGCTGGAACGCGATAGCGAGCTGGAACTGGTGCAGACCGCGCCCAACACCACCTATGAAATCCTGACGCGCAAGGGCGAGATCATCGTCATCGACAGCCCGCAGAAAGTGCCCGACGCCGGCCAGGTCGAGGAGTTCCGCGAACCGTTCGTGAAGATCAGCTTCCTGCTGCCCAGCGAGAACATCGGCGACCTGATGCAGATGTGCGCGGAGCGCCGCGGCATCTTCATCCGCACGGAGTACCTCAGCCCGAAGCGCGCCATCCTGGTCTACGAGATGCCGTTGTCGGAAATCATCTTCGACCTTTACGACAAGCTGAAGTCCGTCACGCACGGCTACGGCACGATGGACTACGAAATCCTCGGCTACCGGCCCGCCGACCTGGTGCGTCTCGATATCCTCGTGGCGGGCAAGCGCGTGGATGCGTTGTCGATCATCGTCCACCGCGCCGACGCCGACCGCCGAGGCCGCAAGCTGGTCAAAAAGCTGCGCGGCGAAATCGACCGGCACCTGTTCGAGATCGCGATTCAAGCAGCGATCGGCAGCCGCATCATCGCCCGCGAGACCATCGCGCCGATCAAGAAGAACGTGACGGCCAAGTGCTACGGCGGCGACATCACCCGCAAGCGCAAGCTCTGGGCCAAGCAGGCAGCCGGCAAGAAGCGCATGAAGCAGGTGGGCCAGGTCGAAATCCCGCAGGAAGCCTTCCTGGCGGTGCTAGAATCGGACGAGGGATAAAGCATCTTACGACTGATGGTAACGGTCCGCACAGCGGACCCTACGCGATTCTGTAGGGTCCGCTGTGCGGACCGCCCCAGGTACGCGATTCTGTAGGGTCCGCTGTGCGGACCGCCCCAGCGGGGCCAGCATCATGCCAGCCATCGAATCCGCTCCCGCGACAGGCCCCTGCT
>JAEUIF010000963.1 GCA_016795185.1 Planctomycetia bacterium
CATCGTCCACGATCGGTAAGCGGCGTACCTCGTACTCCTTCAAGTAGCAGGTCGCGCTGAAAACGTCGCAATCGCGGTGGATGGTTCGCACTGGTCCTTCGACGATCTTGCCGACCTCGGTCTGGCGCGGCACGCCTTCCGCGCCGAGTTGCACCGCCAGATCGCGATCCGTGACGATGCCGACGGGCTTCTCCTCGCGCACGATCACTACCGAACCGACATTGTGTTCTTGCATCAGCCGGGCCACGGCCGCGAGCGAATCGCGCGGTCCAGCTTTGACCACAGGTCGTGGGAACTGTTCGCCGAGTTTCATGGTATTGCTCCTTGTGATCGGGACGACAGCGATGAACCTTGCCGACCGCAGGCGCTTCAGGCAAGTCCGGTGCCAAGCCGCCGAATCCACGGTGTCTCGCGAACGCACCAGCGTCGGCACGCTTCCTTGAAGGTTCGTTAGGTTTCATCGCTGTGCGTTTACGCACGGGTACTGAGCGGGCCGGCATCAGCGCCAGAACTCGCTGACCGAACGGCCGAACCGCGGCAGGTCGTTTTTGACGCGAAATCCGGTTGATCGCTGGCATCCAGGCACGCCGCTCTCCTCATGGCATCTCAGTTGCTTTGAAGTATGGCGTAGCCAGCGGCGGGCCTTCCTTCGGGCTCGAAGCGCCGAAGTAATTCACCACCTTCAACCGCGAAAGGCGAACACCATGAACGCTGCATCACCGGCCATCGCGCCGCCCCGTCTGGTCCTGCGAGCGACCACTGCCGCGGACCTGATGATTCCAAATCCGTTGTCGCTCCGCGAGGATGCGGCAGTGCAGGAAGCCGTGGTCTTCCTGGTCGAAAAAGGCTACAGCGCAGCGCCCGTGATCGACAAGGCAGGCCGCCCCGTCGGCGTGCTCAGCCGGGCGGACATCGTCGTGCATGACCGCGAAAAGATCGAGTACGTCGGCGCGTACCGCCAATATGCGGGTACGGCGGGCGCTCCCGAACCGCTGGGCCGCGGGTTCCAGGTCGAGAATGTCGATCCAGCGCGGGTGCGCGATGTGATGACTCCGGTTGTCTTCTCGGTCAATCCGGAGACGCCGGTGCAGCGCGTCGTCGAGAACCTGCTGCGGCAGCGGGTACATCGTCTCTTCGTGGTGGACGGCGCGGGCGTCCTGGTCGGCGTCATCAGCACCGTTGATGTGCTGCGTCATCTGCACGCGGAAGAGGAATAGCGCGGAACAGTTATCGGATTGAGGTGGGAACCGAAGGGCGGAGCACCGTCGTATTGCGACGGTGCTCCGCCCTTCGCTGCATTCCGTTCCGCGCCGGAGCGCGGCGGAGTGCCGACCCCTACACGCACGGACTCTTAGCCGGGCCGCTTGAACAGATCGAGAAAGCGATCTTCGTAGTCCTTGAAGACGCCCAGGTGTTCCAGTTCCTGTTTCAAAACGAAGGCTTGTGAGCGGTCGCAACGGGCTTGCTCGAACAGTTGTTCGATGCGTTGGGACGCTGCGGGCGACAGACGGTGCTCGCTGGGTATTTGGTTAGGAACTTCGTCATCGCCCGCAACCTGCTCGTCGTATTCCTGCTGTACGCGCGCCAGCAACCCGCCCAGCTGTTCCTCGACCTGAAGCACCTGCTCGGCCAGTTCCGTCAGGTCCAGTTCGAGGTCGGCCAGGGCGGCGAAGACCTCCAGAATCGCGTGGGAGGCACGAGGGAATGGGAACTGGCCGAAGAGATGGGGCATTTCGCCGAGCAGGCAAACGCCCGGCAAGCCCTGCTCGGCCGCCGTGCCGAGCATCACGCCGTTCAGCCCACCGATGCGCCCGTTCTCCAGCACCGTCAGGTCGAGCCTCTTGAGTTCGCAGAGATTCGCCCGGTTGGTGGCGGCGGCGAACACGCGCGGGCGGGCGTTGGGCCGCATGGGCGTGGCCATGGCCGCGAAGGTGAAAACGCGCTCGACGCCGAGCTGGCGGGCATAGGCGACAAGCTTATGACACAACAGGTTCTTGCCAAGCGGCGGCTGCGCTTCCCCGAGAAAGAGCACGAGGTCATGGCGCGCGTGGGGGTCGTGCCAGACGAAAAAGCGGTTGCGCGGCCGAGCGCCGGACTGGATGATGCCGTCTCGGACCTCGACGTGGTCCACATCGAACAATTCGCGAGCTTCGTACTCGAGGAGGAGGTGCATGCCCAGCTTGGCGAGCAGGTAGTAGCCGGCGCTCAGCGCCACGCTGCCCATGCCTGGCCAGACTGCGACCAACCAGGGATGATGGAGCTGCGTGCTTGCGGTCATGCCAGTCTCGCTTCGGCGTCGTTACGCACGCAGGACCGCCCACCGCGCACCCTGCGCGGCGACGGTCCTGCACCATCAAACAAACTCGTCCGGCCAAGCTACCGCACCGCGGCCAGCGCCTCGGCATCCTCGGCGGGCATCGCCTGCGCGGCCGGCGGTGCTGCGTGCGGGGCCTTCACCGTCAGCACGGGGCAGGTTGCTTTGCGCACCACCTGTTCGGCCACGCTGCCCATCAGCAAGCGGCCCAGGCCAGTACGGCCGTGCGTCCCCATCACAATCACGTCAGCGCCGATTTCGTCCGCGATGCGCATGACTTCGGCGGCGGGGTCGCCTTCGACCAGCTGGTAGTCCACCGGCACCGCATCGGCTGGTTTGACTTTGCGCAGCTGCGCCCACAGCGGCTTAAGGTCGATCTCAGCGGCGGGCACCGCCACTCCTTCCATCATGATCGCTGGCGGCGGCACCGCCACATGCAGAATGACCAGCCGGGCACCGTGATCGCGGGCCAGCGCGCCGGCCAAGCGGAGTGCCAGTGCCGACCGTTCCGAGAAGTCGGTCGGGTGCAGAATGGTCTTGAATGCTAGCATGGCTTCCTCCTCGCGATTGGGGCTTCGACGGTCACGCCGGTCGGAAGGGATTCCGAACGGGCGCGGCGTTGAAGCGGACTGTGATTCGTGCGGGCGCCTCGACGCGGCCTCGCTCTCTGCCGCGCGATAACGCAAGTTGGATGCCGTTCGACGGTCGAGCGGTGGAGTCGCCGATGGTCACCCGAAATTGCCCGATTTTCGCGCTGGAACGCGCTGCGTGGGGCCGGACGCGGTCGGAGAGCCTGTGCGGTTCCGCTCAGAGTTGGGCCGTTCCGCACGGCTGACTGGAGGGTCAAGTATAATCAGTGGACTTTACAGTGTACGGCGATTCGCCATCACGAATAAAAGACGTCGCTCGCCGATTGAGCCGCCCGCACATAGGTGCGAAAGTTCTCGACCGGGGTCGCCTTGTCCACGCCGTGATTGAGGTTGATGATATGCCGCTGGCCGCCGCCCGCCGCGAGGCAACGGCGCGTTGCCGTCCAGACTTCTTCCGGCGTGCCCGCGCGCAAAATGTCCTCATCGACGTTGCCCTGAAACACCAGCTGCGGATGTTGCCGGCGCGCCGCGGCCAGGTCGTGGCAGCGGCCCAGGCTGACGACGTCAGCGCCGGAGGCTGCCATCAGGTCGAGATAGGGGCATTCCTTCACAAACAGAATGCGCGGCATCTCCGCCGCGCCCTGGAAGATGGTGCGATGGTACGGTTGCGCCCAACGCTGGTACTCCGCTTCGTCCAGCATACCGGCCCAGGAATCGAACAGCTGGTACAGGTCCGCGCCATCAGCGGTCAGCACGTTGAGAAAATGCACCGTGGCAGTGGTTAGACGGTCAAGCAGCGCCTGCCAGACGGCGGGGTGCTCGGCGATGAAGCGGCGGGTGGCGGTCAGGTCTTTCCCCGTGCCGATGCAATAGGTTGCCACGGTGAAGGGCGCGCCGGCAAAGACGATCGCGGGCAGCGCGCCGTTCAGTTCCCCTCGCACGCGCGCCAGCAGTTCGCGAATGTGAGCAAACCGCTGCGGTTCGGGTTGCTTCACCAGACGCTCGACATCGTCCAGCGTGCGGATCGGGCGCTCGGGCACCGGCCCCTGGGCGGGCTTCAGCGTGAACGGCAGGCCCATTGCCACGGGCAAGGTGGTGATGTCGTAAAAGAGAATGATGCCGTCGACGCCGAAGCGCCGCGGCAGCAAGGATGCCTGTGCGGAGAGTTCGACGTTCTCCGAGAACTCGTAGAACGACAAGCCCGACCGCACGCGATTGAATTCCGGGTCCCAGCGCCCGGCCTGGCGCATGGCCCACACCGGTGGGCGCTCGACGGGTTCACCGCGCGCGGCACGCACCAGCAAATGTTTCGACGAGACGGGAGCAGGCTGAGCAGGTGAAGTCGGCTTCATGACGGACCTGACCGAATGGTGGATTCTGGTAGGTCAGGCTTTCTAGCCTGACAGAAGCGCCCTCGGTGTGCCGCACATTCCCGGGCGCTGGGGTCAGGCTGGAAAGCCTGACCTACGGGGCGCGGCGACCGTCATGGGGCGATTGAGCTGTTCTTGATGCCGATGTACAGCGTGGCGATGCCGAAGGTGAAGGGATGCCAGACGACCTGCATCAGCCCGTGGCGGCGCAGACGTTCCGCGAGCGCTTCACCGTCCGGGAACTCGTTGACGCTAGCCGGCAGATAGCGGTACGCCTGGTCCTGGCTGCGGGAAATCCACTGGCCGACGCGCGGCAGCACCTGCCGGAAATAGAAGCGATAGAGCCGTCCGAACAGCCAGCTGCGCGGTTGCGAGAATTCCAGGATCGCGACCTGGCCGCCGGGCCGAGTCACGCGCACCAGCTCGGCGATGCCGCGATCCGTATCGGTCACGTTGCGCAAGCCAAATGCCACCGTGCTAATCTGGAATGAATTGTCAGGGAACGGCAGGTGCTGGGCGTCGGCCTCGAGAAAGCGGATGCGTCCGCTGGCCCCGCGTCGTTCGCTCTTGGCGGTCGCCCGGCACAGCATCTCATGGCAGAAGTCCGCGCCCGTGATCGGACATTGCCCGCGCGCCGCCTTGTCGTAAGCCAGCGCCAGGTCGCCGGTGCCCGTGCAAAGGTCAAGAATGGGAGTGCCCGGAGTCGGCGGGACCAGCCGGGTGGTCCGCCAGCGCCAGTAGCGGTCGATGTTGAAGCTCAGCAGATGATTGAGCAGATCGTAGGTGGGCGCGATGCTGCCGAACATCCGGCGGATGCGCACCTCCCGTTTATCGACCAGCAGTGCGGTCATGGACTCGCTCCCGAACAAGGGCCGTCGCCGGTTTTTCTATCGAAAGGCATGCCGGCCCGCCACCGGATAGAATCACAGGTATGCAACCGCCGCCGCCGACTGTCGATAACCGCGTCCTCGGCATCTTCGCCAAGTGGCCCACTCCGGGCCAGGTCAAGACCCGCCTCGCCGCGGAAACCACTCCGGCCTGGGCCGCCGAGGTGGCCCGAGCCTTCTTGCTCGAAACGCTGTCCCGCCTGGACCACATGCCGGCCCGGCGCGTGCTGGCCTTCGCTCCCGCGGACGCGGCAGCGCACTTCGCGAACTTGGTCCAGGGCCGCTACGAACTGTTGCCGCAGGCGGACGGCGACCTCGGCCAGCGCATGGCCGCGTACTTCGAGCGACAACGCGACGCCGGCGCGGCGGCGACCGTGTTGATCGGTACCGACAGCCCGACCTTGCCAGCCGCGTATATTGAGCAAGCATTCGCGGCGCTGAAGACCGCGGATGTGGTCCTCGGCCCCGCCACGGACGGTGGCTATTACC
>JAEUIF010000983.1 GCA_016795185.1 Planctomycetia bacterium
CCGCAATCTCGGTCTGTCGCCTGCGGACTTCCTGAAGCGCAACGACGCCTATTGCTTTTTCCAGGCTACTGGCGACTTGCTGCGCACCGGCCTGACCCAGACCAACGTCATGGACGTGCGCGTCCTGCTGATTGAATGAACGAATTCCAATCCTTGGCGAATTACCTTGTAACAATTGCACGCGCGGCGCGGTTGGCCAGTGCCTGTCGTGGCGGCCCAAAATCGCTAACCGTAGTTCAGTGCCATACTTGCGGACATCCCGTGCGTGGCCGCCGCGCGACTGGCACGATGGTTGCTATTAACAATGGCGACCCGACGAACGCCTCAGATCCTGGTAGGGGCTGGAACAGAAGAGGTCTGGGCCTCGGAAACCCAGACCGGGCCACGGTGACGACCCAGGTGTGCAGGTCGCTCCCGCAAGCACTGCGGACCTGGGTTGTCCCGTGAATCTTACAACCAATGCTGCCACGGTCAGCCGCCCGCTCCGTGGCGCCAAATCTGAATGATGGTACATCCCGATCGGCAGGGCTCGGCTAGCCCGCCCCTCTTCCCGCAGCAACCCGCGCTTGACCCAGCGCGGGTTTTTTTGCGGACGGTGCATGATCGTTACAACTCGGCCAGCCGGCAGGCGCTCCTGGTTTCGGCCGGGGCGCTCGCCGCTTTGCCTCACACCCACCCAGTTCCCTGGCCGAAACCAATCTCAACAAGCCTCCTACCTCCGCCATTTATCCGCATCCGGGTTGGCGTCCGCGCCATGTGGACGCCTGGACAGGGAGTGTCAACCGATGGAGTTTCGCTGGGTCGCCGGGCTGACGTTGTGGACCGTGCTCTCCGGGCCGGTGCTGGTGGGCGTGCATTCGATGATGCCGCTGAAGAAAACCAGGGTGGAACTGCGGTTGCCGGCTGCCATGATGAGCACGACAGCCAATACGGTGGCGACTCCTCGGATCGCGACTCCCGGCAATGGCACCCACGCTGACCGCCTGGTCCTGAACCGTCGCTGATCGTCGGCGATGATGCAGGAAGTCCGGATCGTTTCTCCGCTTACGCCGCCTACGTCCGCCTGTCCGCCGGGAAGCAAGCTGCGCACCATTTTCGTGCCGACTTTCGCCCAGGGCACGATTTTGCATAGCGAAACGCAGTGCGCTCCGCTATGGTGATAGTAAATCACCAGCGTTATCCCGGAATCACCCAGCCGACGTATGTCGATCACCCCAGGCGCCGCAGCCTATCTGGTCGCTCGCCGAGAGCACGGCTTCGGGGAGGTATATCCTCTCACGTCGGGGCATCGGCACACCCTGGGGCGGGCTACCACCAATCGCATCGTCCTCAAGGACGACCTTTGCAGCCGGGAGCACGCCGAAGTCTTCGATCAGGACGGTCAGTGGTTCGTTCGCGACCTGAATAGCCTGAACGGCACCCGCCTGAACAGCGCGGACCTGACCGGCGAGCGCCCGCTGTCGCCCAACGACGAGGTCATGGTCGGCCGCAGTCAACTCGTGTTCGTTCTGGACCTGAAGCAACTGCCGAGCATCCCCAAGAGCCCCTCGCCGAACGAGGGCACCGTCTCGATCAAGAAGCGGTTGGGGCAAACTCGGTTCCTCACGCCGATGCCGCCGGTGACGACGCCGGGCGGACGGCCCCAGGCCGCAACGCACAACCTCGGCGAAGCCCTGGCCTTGCTCTATCGCCTGGCCCTCGACATGGGCTCGGCGGGCACCTATCAGGAACTGGTCGAAGTCGTCCTCGAAGGCTTGCTCGAAGCGATTCCCGCCGACGTGGGCGCGATCCTGGCCGTCAAGGAAGGCCGCGAACTCGAAGTCGCCGCCCATCGCCAGCGCGATCCGAACGTCAAGAGTTATCACAAGGTTTCGCAGTTCGTCAGCTCTGAGGTGCTCTCCACGCGCGAGGCCATCCTGGCTGAAGATGTGGCCCGCGACCAGTTGCTGCGCAACCGCGAGAGCCTGAGCGATCTCGGCGCCACCAGCCTGATTTGCGCGCCGGTGGCCTTCGGCACCGAAGTGCTGGGGCTGATCCACCTCTACTGCACCGAACCGCTGCGCAGCCTGGACAGTGAAGACCTCGAATTCGCGGTTGCGGTGGCCAAGCAACTCGGCGCTGCCATTCATCAGTTGCGCCGGCAAGCGTCGCTCTCGGCGGAGAACCGTTCGCTGCGCGACCAATTGCGCGTCGAGAGCGAACTGGTTGGGTCCAGCGACAACATCAAGGCCATCGAATCGCAGATCGGCCGGGTGGCCGCCACTCATGCCACGGTGATGGTGCGCGGCGAGAGCGGGGTCGGCAAGGAACTGGTGGCGCGGGCGATCCATTACAGCAGCCCGCGCAAGGATGGGCCGTTCATCTGCCTGAATTGCGCTGCGTTGACGGAAACCCTGCTCGAAAGCGAGCTATTCGGCCACGAGCGCGGCGCGTTCACCGGCGCGACCGAGCGCATGGTCGGCAAGTTCGAGTCCGCCAATCGCGGCACCATCTTCCTCGACGAAATCGGCGAGATGAACCTGGGCACGCAGGCTAAACTGCTGCGCGTGCTGGAAGGCCATCCCTTTGAACGCGTCGGCGGCAACACGCCCATCAAGGTCGATGTCCGCGTGGTGGCCGCCACCAATCGGCCGCTGGAACAGGGCTTGCACGCGGGCACGTTTCGCCGCGACCTCTTCTTCCGTCTGCAAGTGGTCGAAATCCGCGTGCCGCCGTTGCGCGACCGCCGCGGAGACATCTCGCTGCTCGCCGAGCATTTTCTCCGGCGCTTCGTGCGCGAGACGGGCCGCAAGATCCGCGATTTCACCTCCGCCGCCATGACCAAGATGGAAGAATACCACTGGCCCGGCAACGTCCGCGAGCTGCGCAACGTGGTGGAACGCGCGGTTGCCCTGGGCAACGGGCCGATGCTCGACGCCGGCGACATCTGGCTCTCCTCGGTGGACCTGGACAACCCCATTCAAGAAAGCACCGCGCGCTACCAGCCCCTCTCGCTCGAAGATGTAGAGAAGCAGCACATCCTCAAGACCCTGCAACACACCGACTGGAACAAGAGCCAGGCGGCGGCCATTCTCAACATCGAGCGCTCGACGCTCGATCGCAAGATCAAGAGTTTTGACCTCAAACGCTGAGCGCTGATCCGTAGGTCAGGCTTTCCAGCCTGACATGCCTGCCGGCGAATGGCGGCACATCGGGGGCGCTACCGTCAGGCTGGAAAGCCTGACCTACGAGGCGACTCCGGCAAGCTGCGCTAGTGTCAAGTCCCAGGAGTGATTGCCTGACCGGCGGCAGTACGTCGGGCTTTCCAGCCCGACCCGCAGCGCCGGTGATCCGCGGTGTCGTCGAGCGGGCGCGGCCAGCCTCTGGCGCAACGTGTCGGGCTGGAAAGCCCGACGTACTTCAGGCAGCCACTCTCTGGACGCTGCGCTCGTCTCCCCTCGGTTCCGTTCCGCGCTTTCCGCTGAATAAACTTTGCCGTCTTTGACGATGATTCTGAGGTCCCTGCGCTTCAGCCCGTTTTTTCGGCTGCGGGGGCTTCAGGCCCGGCTTCGCGGAGCACCAGCCATGCACGGATGCGACCAGGATCGGAAAGGCCAGCGCTGGAGTCGGTTGCTGCGCGGGCGCTGGCACCTGGTTGGCGGCCTGGCCTTGTCGTTGTGCGGCTGCACGACGCTGGGCGAGTACATTCACAATGGCTTCAAGGTCGGTCCCGAATACCACCGTCCACCCGCGCCGGTCGCCGAGCACTGGATCGACGCCGACGATGTGCGCGTCCGCAGCGAGGAACCGGACCTCAGTCACTGGTGGACCGTTTTCAACGACCCAGTGCTCGATCAACTGGTGCAGTCCGCCTACCGGCAAAACCTGTCGCTGCGCGAAGCCGGCTTCCGCGTGCTGCAACAGCGGGCGCTGCTGAGCGGCGCGGTCGGCACGCTCTTCCCGCAAACGCAGGCAATGGACGGCAGCTACACGCGCACCAACATCAGCCGGGAAGTCGCCAACCGCTCCGCCACGCCGGACCCTTTCTACAGCCAGTGGAACTACGGCTTCACCCTGGCCTGGGAACTGGACTTCTGGGGCCGCTTCCGCCGGGCCATCGAAGCGCAGCGCGACGAACTCGATGCCTCCGTCGAGAACTACGACGATGTGCTGGTCACGCTCATCGGCGACGTGGCTTCAACCTACGTCCAGTTGCGGACCTTGCAGCAACGAATTGCCTACGCCCGACAGACGCTGGGCTTGCAGCGCGAATCGCTGGCGCTGGCGACGGCCAAGTTCAAGGGCGGCCAGACCAGCGAAGTGGATGTCAACCAGGGCGCCAGTGACGTGGCCAACACGGAAGCTCTGATCGAGCAACTGCTCATTCAGGTCCGCGTGACGGCGAACCGGCTGTGCGTGCTGCTCGGCATTCCGCCGGAGAACCTGCGCGAGCGGCTGGGCGAAGGCGCGATTCCGACCGCGCCGCCCGAAGTGGTCGTGGGCGTGCCCGCCGACCTGCTGCGCCGCCGGCCGGACGTGCGCCGCGCCGAACGCCTGGCGGCGGCCCAGAACGCCGAGATCGGCGTGGCGGTGTCGGCACTCTATCCGCACATCTCCATCGACGGCACGCTTGGCTGGTCGGCCCAGGAGTTCGAGGAACTGTTCGGCGGCCGGGCGTTCCGCGGCACGGTCGGGCCATCGTTCACCTGGAACATCCTCAATTACGGCCGGCTGCTCAGCAACATTCGCGCGCAGGACGCCCAGTTCCAGGAACTGGTCGCCAACTATCAGAACACAGTGCTGAACGCCGGCGCGGAAGTGGAAGACGGCCTGGTCACCTTCCTGCGCGCCCAGAACCGCACGCGCGACCAGGCGCGTGCCGTCACGGCGGAACTGGCGGCCTTCAAGGAAGCGCTGGCCCAGTACAAGGGCGGCCTGGTCGATTACAACCGCGTGGTGGTGATCCAGGAACGGCTGGTGTCGCGCCAGCAAACGCTCGCCGAGGCCCAGGGGCAAATCGCGCTGGGGCTGATCCAGGTCTATCGCGCTCTCGGCGGCGGTTGGGAACTGCGCTGCGAACCCGAATCCGGCACGGCGCACCCGCCGGTCGTCGTGCCGGGCGAAGCGCTGCCCGCGCCAAAGCCTGTGCCGCAGCCGAACCCCGCCCCGTAGCCGGAGCGCTGAGCCGATGAAGTCCACGATTTATTTGCGTGTTGTCCTGCTCTGGGCCGCGCTGGCGGGTGGGGTCCATGCCGCTGGTCCCTGGCCGCTGTTCGACGGCCAGTGCTGGCACTTCCCCAAGTTGCACGAGATGTGGCGACAGCGGGACTGCTGGTGCCCCAACGACTATTGCCGCAAGCCGCTGCCGGAATGCCCGCCCGCGCCGAATGGTTGCTGCGACGACTTTTGCGCCAAGCCCCTGCCGCCGGTGCCCGTCAATCCCTGCGGCGCCTGCGACGACTATTGCCCGAAGACCTGCCCGCTGCACCTCTGGCCGCTCGGCGAATGCTGGTATCGCTGCGGGCCGCTGTCGCATTAGAGCGGTTCGGCATCGAATGGCCACCGACTATGACGGTCCGCACAGCGGACCCTACAGATGCCGTAGGGTCCGCTGTGCGGACCGTTCTACCTCATTGCGCCTCCGGGTTCGGTTGTGGCGGATGAGCGGCTTCGTGCATCTGGCCTTCTGCTTTCTTTTCTCCATCGTCGGTATGCGCTGCGGGCGCCTTCTTGTCCCCGAACCACGTGATGACGTGGTAAAACACCGGCGACAGGAAGATGCCGAAGAGCGTCACGCCGATCATGCCGCTGAAGACCGCCGTGCCCAGCGAGCGCCGCATTTCCCAGCCCGCGCCCGTCGCCACGATCAGCGGGTAGACGCCGAGAATGAACGCGAACGAGGTCATCAGGATCGGCCGCAGTCGCAGCCGGCAGGCTTCGAGCGTCGCTTCCGTGCGCTCCATGCCTTCGTGCCGCTTGTCCTGCGCGTACTCGACGATCAGGATGGCGTTCTTCGCGGCCATCGCCACGAGCACCACGAAGCCGATCTGACTGAAGATGTCGATCGGCATGTGCATGATCCAGACCAGGCCGATGATCGAGGACAGCAAGCACATCGGCACGACGAGGATAATGGCGAACGGCAGCCCCCAGCTTTCGTACAGCGCCGCCAGCACCAGGAAGACCAGGACCACGGCGAAGGCGAACAGGAAGATGCCGGTGTTGCCGGCGGTCACTTCCTGATAGCTGATATTGGTCCAGTCGTAGCTCATGCCGGCCGGCAATTCCTGCTGACAGAGCCGTTCCATCACCGAAATGGCCTGGCCCGAGCTGAAGCCCGGCAAAGTGCCGCCGTTGATCGCCGCCGAGTTGTAGTCGTTGTAGCGCATGACGAACACCGGCCCGCTGTCGTCGCGCACCCGGATCAGCGACGCCAGCGGCACCGCCTGCCCTTGCCGGTTGCGGACGTACAGCAGGCGCAGATCGTCCACGCTGACGCGGTAAGCGCCTTCGGCCTGGATATTGACCTGCCAGATGCGGCCGAACTCGTTGAACTGGTTCACGTACATCGAACCCATGTTGGCGTTGAGCGTCTGGAAGACGTCGCTCAGCGCCACACCCATTTGCTTGACCTTGTCGCGGTCGATGTCGATGTACAGCTGCGGGGCGCGGGCGCTGAAGGTGGTGAACACGCGCGCCAGCCCAGGCTGGGCGTTGGCCTTGGCGACGATGGCCTCGGTCACGTCTTGCAGCGCCGTCAGGCCCATGCCGGTGCGGTCCTCGATCTGCAACTGAAAGCCGCCCGACTGGCCCAGCCCTGGCACCGGCGGAGCGCCGAAGACCGGCGCCACACAGCCCAGCACTTTTTCGTGGTACGCGACGTTCAGCTTGCGGGCGATGGCCGTCGCCTGGGTTTCGGGTGTGGTTCGCTTCTCGAAATCGTCGAGAATGACGAAGACCGTGCCCCAGTTCGACGAGTCGCACTGGAAGAACGCCGAATACCCGCCAATGCCCATCGTCTGCTTGACGCCCGGCGTCCGCAGGGCGATCTCATCGAGTTGCTGAATGATCTGCGAGGTGCGCTGCACCGAGGCCGAATCCGGCAAGTTGACGTTGACGAGCAAGTAGCCCTGGTCCTGTTCGGGAATGAAGCCCGTGGGCGAGGTGGCGAAACCGAAGCCAGTCAACGCCAGCAGGCCGCCGTAGACCACCAGCACGATCAGGCTGATGCGCAGCAACCCGGCGACCAGACGGGTGTAGCCGCCGGCCACGGCGTCGAACGCCTTGTTGAACAGATCGAAGAACCAGCCGAGCAAGCGGTTGGCGAGCGGGCCGAGCAGCCAACCGATCACCAGGCCGCCGAGGACCGCCGCGCCGCGAATCCCCCAGCGGATCATCCCGTCGGGATGAAAGCGTGCGTGATGTCCCAGGAAATCGATGGCCGTTGCCAGGCCCAGGTAGGCCAGGGTGCCGAACAGGATCGCGTAGGCCACGCGCGGCAGCGGTTCGCGGACTTCGCCGTGCTTGTGCGGCTTGATCCAGGCCACCGCCCGTGCCGGGGCCATCGTCAGGGCGTTCGTCGCCGAGATGATCGTCGAGCAGGCGATGGTCAGCGCGAACTGGCGGAAGAACTGGCCCGTCAACCCCGGCATGAACGCCGTCGGGATGAACACGCAACTGAGCACCAGGGTAATGCCGATCACGGGCCCGGTGATTTCGTCCATCGCCTTGATGGTCGCTTCGCGCGCCGGCAGGCCCATGCCCATCCAGCGCTCGATGTTCTCGACGACCACGATGGAGTCATCGACCACGATACCCACTGCCAGCACCAGACCGAACAGCGACAGGTTGTTGAGCGAGAAGCCCAGCAGCTTCATGATGATGAACGTGCCGATCAGCGCCACGACGATGTCGATGATCGGCAGCAGCATGGCGCGCCAGTCCTGGATGAAGACCATGACGACCACGATCACCAGCAGGGCGGCGATGACGATCGTGTGAAACACGTCCTCGACGGAGTGCTGGATGAAGGGCGTCGTGTCGTAGGGAATGCGGTAGTCGAGCCCCTGCGGGAATTTCTTCTTCAGCTCCTCCATCTTCTTTTTGAGCTGGTTGGCGGTATCGAGCGCGTTGGCGGTGGGCAGCTGGAAGACGGCCATGGCCACCGAAGGCTGGCGCACGATCTGGCCGTCCTTGACCTCGCCCAGCACGCAATCGATGTCCGAGTTTTGCGCGCCGAGTTCGAGACGGGCCACGTCGCGCAGCCGGACGTACCGCCCATCTTCACCGACCTTGACGATGATCTCGCCGAACTGTTTCTCCGTGGTCAGGCGGCCGAGGGCGTTCAGCACCAGCTGATAATTCTGCCCGCGCGGCACCGGTTGCTGGCCGATGTTGCCCGCCGCCACCTCGACGTTTTGCTCTTGAATGGCGGTGACCACCTCGCTGGCGGTGAGGTCGAGCGCGGCGAGTTTCTGCGGGTCGAGCCAGGCGCGCATGCTGTACTGGCGCTGGCCGAGGAACGTTACCAGGCCGACGCCCGGCGAGCGCGACAGCTCGTCGAACAGGTTGATTTGCGCGTAGTTGCTCAGATACAGCGGATCGTAGCGGCCGTCGGGCGAGACGAGATTGATCGTCAGCAGGATGTTGGGCGACTTCATCTGCACGTTCACGCCCTGCTTTTGCACGCTGGTCGGCAGCTGCGGCATGGCGAGTTGCACGCGAATCTGCACGAGCATCAGCGCTGTGTGGATATCGGTGCCGACGTCGAAGCTAACCGTGAGGGTGTACTGACCGTTGTTGGTGCAGGTGGAGGACATGTAGATCATGCCCTCGACGCCGTTGACCTGCTCTTCGATGGGCTGGCCGACCGTCGCCGCCAGCGTGTCGGCGCTGGCGCCCGGGTAGGTGGCCGTGACCGAAATCGTCGGCGGCACGATCGGCGGGTACTGGGCGATGGGCAGCGCGAACACGCACACCGCCCCGGCGATGACAATGACGATGGACAGCACCCAGGCGAAGACGGGGTGGTCCACGAAAAAGCGCGACATGGTGGTCCTTCGGTTAGGTGCCGTTCAGCGACGATGCGGACGCCCGGTTGCTACTTGCCCTTGCCATCCTTCGGGGGCATGACCTTCGGCGTCGCTCCGCCGGGGGCATTCATCAGCGTCAGCATGTCCACCGGGCGCGGGTCCACCTTCATGCCGGGCCGCACGCGCTGCAAACCATCCACGATGATGCGGTCATTCGGGCCGAGTACCCTCAGCTGCTTGGTGGTGTCCTTACCGTCCTTACCGGGTTCGGTGACCGTGATCGACGGCATGACTTCGCGCAGCCCATCGTGCAACTGGCCGACCTCGACGGGGTGGTATTCCACCTCATCCTTCTCGTTGACCACCAGCACGAACTTCTGCCCCTGGTTGGTGCCGATGGCCTGGTCGTTCACCAGTAACGCGGGATGTTCCTGGCCGATGGGCACGCGAATGCGGCCGAAGAGACCGGCGGCCAGGTTGCCGTCATCGTTCGGAAACACGGCGCGGACGCGCAGCGAGCCGGTGTTCGGGTCCACCTGGTTGCTGAGGAAATCGATGGTTCCCTGGATCGGATACCCCTTGTCGCCGCCCAGCGCCATGCCCACGGTGATGGTGGACTCGCGCACTCCCTTGACCTTACCCTCGGCCACCAGTTTCTGGACCCGGAGCAAGGTGTTCTCGTCCACGTCGAAGTAGGCCCAGGTCGGCTTGAGCGAGACCACGTTGGTGAGCACGGTAGTGTCCTGCGAGACGAGTGCGCCGACGTCGACGAAGTGCCGGTTGGCCCGGCCGTCGAGGGGCGACGTGACCTTGCACCAGTCGTAGTAGAGCTGAGCGCTTTCGAGCGAAGCCTTGGCCTTGTCCACGCCGGCCTTGGATTCCTCCCACGAGCCGCGGCGCTTGTCGATTTCCTGCTCGCTGATCGCGCCCTTGTTCTGCTTCTGCACGGCCAGGCCGATGTCGTAGTCGGCCTTGTTCTTCACCAGCGCGGCCTGGGAAAACTCCAGTTGCGCCTTGGCCGCATCGAGGCTGGCCTTGTAAGGCCGATCGTCGATCTCGAACAACACCTGGTCCTTCTTGACCTCGCCGCCATCCTGGAAGTGAATCTTGGTGAGAAAGCCGGTGACGCGCGCCTTGATGTCCACGGATTCCACGGCCTGGGTGCGCGCGGTGAAAATCTGATAGTCGGTCACGGGCCGCGCCACGGCCTGGCTGACCTGCACAATGGGCGGCGGCGTGGCCACCACGGGCGGATGCTTGTGTTCGCAGCCGACTGCCGTTGCGACCAGGAGCATCAGGGCCAGCAGGCAAAGCCGGCAGCCGCAGCGCAGGACGTTCATGGGTATCTCGTTTCGGGTGAAAGCGCGGCGAACGCCGAGGTGGATGTCCCAGCGATCCCGTGGAATTGCGGACTATTATAGGGACCGACAGCAGCCGCCCAGGTGATTCCGGCGGGGAGTCCGCTCTGGGACACGATCAAGAAACCAGTTGTTAGATCCAAAGGCAATCTGGGTGCCATGCCCACGGCTTTGCGTGGGCATGGGAGCCCTGCA
>JAEUIF010000992.1 GCA_016795185.1 Planctomycetia bacterium
TTGTTGAGCCGGTCGGTGCTCTCGTCCAGGTTGCGGCTCAGGCTTTCGCTGCGGTCGGCCAGCGGCTTGGTGACGCGCTCCAGGTTGGTCATCACCTGATCGACCTTGACCAGCGAACCATTGACCTGCTTGAGCGTTTGCCGGCCTTCCTTCATGACCTCGTCGGTGGATTTGGTCAGGTCGTTCAGGTTCTCGCTCGCGCCGCGGACGTTCTTCAGGGTGGCGCTCAGGTTGCGCTGGTTCTCGTCGTTCAGCACCTGCGACGCGCGGGCGAAGGTCTCATTGATGTTGTCCAGGGTCTTGACCAGCTTTTCCTCATTGGTGCGCAGCAGGATGTTGGTCCGCTCACCGACGCTGGCCCAGTTGCGGGCCGCGATTTCGATCTCCGGAACCGCCGACTTGCTGAGCTTGGCCAGCGCGCCTAGCTCGCGCACCGCTTCCTCCACGGTCGGCGACATCTTGTTGAAGCTGTCCGCCGCGCGGTTGAGCTGCGCCAGCGAGGCGGAAATGTCGATCTCCGGGACCGCTTTCATTTCACTGCCGGGTTCGACGGGGGTGCGGTCGAGTTCCTTGCCGTTGGCCGTCTGAGGCACGAAGTCGATCGCCAGGTCGCCGAGCAGGCCGCCGGTGCGCGACAGCAGCGGGACTTCGTGCTTGCGAAGGGTGTACTTGGTCGGTACCTCGATCTCGGCGCGGACCTTGCCGGTCTCGTCGTCCAGCTCGATACCGCGGACCTCGCCGATCTTGACGCCCGAACGCCGCACCGGTGTACCGACGCCGACGCCCGCCGCGTTGTCCAGGATCAGCGTGTAGCGGTTGCCGCGCGAGAAGAACGCGGGCATGCTGCTGAACATCACGATCAGCGCGCCCAGGAGCAGCAGCGCGAAGACGACGAACAGACCGATGCGGGTACGGATGGCTTGCTCGCTCATGGCGGCACTCACGGAAGAGGTTCAAAGATGGATGCAGCACCGGCCGCTATGGTCCGCACAGCGGACCCTACAAAATTCCGTAGTGGCCGCTGTGCGAACCGTTACAGTCGGTCGCAAAACGCGTTGGTGCGTTGTCCAGGGAATCGTTGCCGGCCCGCAGGCCCGTAGGTCAGGCTTTCCAGCCTGACCTTGGCGCCCTCGGTGTGCCGGGTATCGCGGGCGCCACAGTCAGGCTGGAAAGCCTGACCTACGAGGTTGGCGCAGGCGATTATTCCGTTGCATTAGCACTAGCCAAGTTGGCGCCGGACCCGCTCGCCGGCTTCGCCTTCGATGAACTGCGTGACGCGCTCGTCGGGGCACTGGCTCAGTTCGGCCGGCGGGCCGTCGAACAGGACTTGCCGGTCATCGGGGCGCAGGCGAGCGAGCGGGTAGAGCATCACCACCCGGTCGGCGACCTTCAGCACGGTCTTCATGTCGTGCGTGACCACGATGCTGGTCACGGGCCGGCGGCGGCCGGTTTGCAGGATCAACTCGTTGATCACATCGGACATGATCGGATCGAGGCCGGTGGTCGGTTCGTCGTAAAGCATCACCTCCGGGTCGAGGGCCAGCGCCCGCGCCAGCCCGACCCGCTTCTTCATTCCGCCCGACAGCTCGGCCGGCTTCTTGGGCATGGCGTTTTCGGGCAAGCCGACTTCTTCCAGTCGGAGTCGGACGCGGTCGCGAATCTCCGTTTCGCTGAAGCGCCGCTGTTCGCGCAGCCCGAGCGCCACGTTGTCGTAGACCGTCATGCTGTCGAACAGGGCCGCGCCCTGGAAGAGAAAGCCGAAGCGCAGCCGTTGCATGGTCAATTCGCGCTCACCGAGTCGCGCGAGGTCCTTGCCGTCGAACAGCACCCGACCGATCGACGGCCGAATCAGCCCGATGAGCAGGCGCAGCAGCACCGTCTTGCCGCAGCCGCTCTCGCCGATGACGACCAGGGTCTTGCCGCGCTCGATGGCCAGGTCGAGGTCGCGCAGCACCTGCTGGCCGCCGAAGCGCATACTCACCAGGTCTACGTCGAGGATGGTCAGCGGGGTGCGCGGAGCGCGATCCGCCGACCGGGCAGGCTGCGGCGCGGTGCTGGCCAGGAATTTTTCGACTCGTTCCTTACTCATAAACCGCTTGCGGTTTAGCAGGTCTAAAACAGCGAAGCCGGCGGCGTCGGCCAGATGCGATCGCGCAGGGCATTGAGGACGATGGCCAGGAAAAAGTCGAGGACCAGGATGGCGATGAACGAG
>JAEUIF010000996.1 GCA_016795185.1 Planctomycetia bacterium
ACCTGTTGCGCAAGGCTTTACTTGGGTGGCACGTCCCTCGGTACTCCGAGGGCGTGGGGAGCGACTCGCACGCCCTCGGAGTACCGAGGGACGTGCCACCCAAGTAAAGCCTTGCGCAACAGGTCGCTTGATTTTGCACTAGCACCCGCAGGGCCGTTCCGGCAACGAGTCCCGACCCCTTTTCGCTCCGGCTCGGATGCCGGCCCGGCCCGCTTCGCTATAACGGGCGATAGCGTCCAACCTCTGCGCCGCGCGGATCGAGGGCCACGGTCATCATGAAGGGTTCGCACAGCTACATCCTGGCTACTGGCCAGCACGATGTAGACCGCCTGCGCCTGCTCAATCAGGTGTACGGCCCCGGTTCCGAGGCGCTGCTGCGCCGCGCCGGACTCGCCCCCGGCATGCGGGTCGTGGAAATGGGCTGCGGTTCGGGCAACATGTCCTGCTGGCTGGCGAGCCAGGTCGGCGAAACCGGCTCGGTCGTCGGTTTCGATGCCAGCCCCGAGCAGATCGAGCAGGCGCGGCGTCAAGCCCAGGAACGCGGCTTGAAGAACCTCACCTTCGAGCTGGCCAGCGCCTATACGCCGGGCTTGCCCGCCGAGTCGTTCGACCTGGCCTACGGCCGCTTGGTGTTGATGCACCTGGTCCGGCCCGCCGACGCGCTGCTCGCCCTGCATGGGCTGGTCCGGCCCGGCGGCCGGTTGGTCTGCGAGGAAATGGACGTCTCCGGCTTGCTCTGCGATCCGCCAGCGCCCGCGATGGAGCGCTTCGTCGATCTGAACCTACAACTGGGCGACCAGCGCGGCGTGCAGTTCCGGTTGGGCCGGTCGCTGCACCGGCTGTTTCGCCTGCTGGGGATCAACCACTTCGAGGTCGGCGGCAACTGTCCCTTTGCCGTGCGCGGCGAGAACAAGCGGCTCATCTGGTTGACGTTCGTCGAGTTCGCCCCCCGCCTGTTGCGCGAGGGCCTGGCCACGCAGGCGGAGGCGGAAGCCGTGGGAGAAGCACTGCACCACCTGGCCGAAGACGAGACGACGCTGTTAGGGTTTCCTCCGCTGGGCCAGGTCTGGGCCGTGAAGTGACCGCCGGACCGTGGGCAGAAATTCCACAACGCATGTTTCTCAAACGCGCTCTGGGGTTACTCGCGCTGGTCTGCGGGCTCAGTGGGGTAGTGCTTGGCCTGCTGGGCTTCTATGGCGTTTGGTCGCTCGGTGCGCGCCTGCGCCAGGCCAACGAGCAAGCCCTCTCCACGGTGGACACGGCTCTGGTCGCCGCCCGCGGCCGGGTCCTCGGCGTGCAGCAGCGCGTCCGAGAGTCGAGGATCACGACCGAGGAACTCGGGAAGGTCGCGCGAGAGTGGACGGCCCGGAAGGCGACGGAACGGCTGGGCACGCGCCTGGATGTCGAGAGCAAGACCGAGCAACTGGATTACCGACTCCAGCAGGCGGAATCGTGGCTGGAGACCGCAGCCGAGTTGCTGAAGGGCGCACGTCAGCTCATGATGGTGAGCGAAGCCGCCGGCGCTCCGGTGGACCCCGCCCTGGTGGATGAAGGACTCGAACAACTCTCGGCCGTGCGGCACACCTTGCAGCAAACCCGAGCAACGGTGGATCGGGTGCGCGCGTTCACAACCAACATCGACGAGCGCGAGACGACGGAAGCGCTCACGACACGCCTCGCGCAACTGGTCGCGCGCGTGCTCCTCACCATCAGCGAGATGGACTCCCGTCTCGGCGTGCTGGTGGAACGCTTGGCGGAGATGCAGGTGCGAGCGGAACAGGTGAAGGACAGGATCAACCGCTACATCAGCGGGGGCACCCTCGTGGGTCTGTTGCTGGTGTTCTGGGGCACGGCGGGCCAGGTCGCTCTGGGCCGTTGGGGCTGGCAGGCGATGCGCGGCAGTGCAGTGGTCCGCA
>JAEUIF010001073.1 GCA_016795185.1 Planctomycetia bacterium
AGGGACGTGCCACCCATCATTCCTTCGGGCAACATCCTATTTGACGATGCACTAGACCGTCAGGGATGGGCCAGCGTGGCGACCTCGGCGGCGCCCAGGGTGCGGGAATAGACGCGGACATCGTCCAGGCTGCCGGCGAAATGCTGCGCGCCCTGGGGGCCGAACAACCGGCAGCCGAGCCCGATGTCGGCGCTCGGCTGAAACGCGCCGCCGCCCTGCCGGCTGGCCGCTTGCTGCACGCCATCGACATAGACCTGCGCGCCGCTCGCGCCGACGGTCAGCGCGTAGTGGTGCCAGCGGCCCACGGTGGTCTTGCCGGCAATGTCCAGGGCGCTGTGGCTGACGCCATCGTCGGCGTCGCGGAACATCGTGCGCAACACCCCGGCGCTGCCGGAGCCGGACTCGAACAGCACGACGTTCAGGTGGTGCGGGTACGAAGTCGCACCCTGGCTGAACAGGTACTGGGAGCCAGTCCCGTTGAGATCATCGGCCTTGAACCAGAAGGCGACGGTGAAGGCGTTGGCCGGCGCATACGGGAAGCTGGCGACGCGCACGCGGTCCTGCGTGGCGCGGTTGAAGCGCAGCCCGCCGCCGATGCGGCCCGTGCTCCAGTGTGGACCATCACCCGCGCTGAGCAGCGTGCCGGTGTGTCCGTGGCCGCTGGCATCGCTCGCCGTGCGGCCGGTTAGTTCGTCGAGCCGTAGGAGCATGGCCAGCTGCGAGGCGATGGGTGCCGGTTCCGGGGTGCCGGTGGACCGGGGCCACAGCCAGAAGATCAGCAGCGCGCCGACGAGCAGCAGGCCCGCCGCGAGCCAGCGCCACCAGTGCCAGCGCAACCGGGAACTGTCGCTGACCGCTTCGGGGGCAGCGCCTGCCATGCCGCTCAATGCCGCCAGGGCATGGGCGACTTCAGCCGGCGTCTGATAGCGTCGTGCGGGCTGCTTGGCGAGCATGCGGGCCAGTACGCGCTCCAGGTTCGCCGGCGCGTCCGGACGCGCTTGCCGCAGCGGCTGCGGTTCGGCCTGCTGGTGGCGCAGCAGCTTCTGCGCCAGCGTGTTGCCGGGAAAAGGCGGGCGGCCCGTCAGCAGGAAGAAGAGCGTACAGCCCAGGCTGTAGATGTCCGCGCGGATGTCCGCGGCGTGAAAATCCACCGCTTGCTCGGGGGCCAGGTAGTCGGGCGTGCCCATCATCGCCGCCCCTTCCGGTGTGAGCCCGGCGGTGATGCCCGATTCCAGCAGCGTGCCGGCGGCGGCATCTTCGTGCCGCAGTCGGGCCAGGCCGAGGTCGAGCACCTTGACCACGCCGTCTCGGCCGAGCAGGAGATTGTGCGGCTTGATGTCGCGATGCACCAGGCCGCGCTCGTGGGCATGTTGCAAGCCCAGCGCGGCCTGCCGAATATAGCCGCACGCCTCGGCCACCGGCAACGGTCCGCGCTGCTTGACCAGCTTGGCCAGGTCGGTGCCCTCCACGTACTCCATCGTCATGAAGTGCGTCGCGCCCAGCTGGCCGGCATCCAGGGCGCGGACGATGTTCGGGTGGGTCAGCTGGCTGGTCAGCTTCACTTCGCGATGAAAGCGCTGGACGATTTCCTTGTCCGAGAGTTTGTCCTTGAGGATGAGCTTCAGGGCCTCGACGCGCTTGGCCTGCTGATGCAGGACGCGGAAGACCTGCCCGGTGCCGCCCGCGCCGAGTCGATCCAGAATGAGGTAAGGGCCGAGGACGAGTTCCTCGCCGCGGCCTTGCAACAGCTGATTGACCTGATAGGGCGTCAGCCAGCCCTTCTCGATGAGTTGCCGGGCCAGCATGCGCGGCTCACCCGTCGCGCGCGCCAAATCCGCCAGCCGGGCGGGCGGCAAGAGCTGCCAGCGACGCAGAGCGACGACTAGATCAGCGGCGGTAGCGGGTGGCACGAGGAGCGACGCGACTGGCGCACTAGCCGGTGAGGCCGCCACGGGCCGAGGAGCCGCCGTGATGAACTCGGCGGCCAGTTCGGCATCGACGCGCTGGAGTTCCGCGAGCAGCTGGTCGCCCTGCGCCGGAAAGCGCTGCCGGTATTCCGCGTGCGGCGGGCGCTGGCCCCAGGAGCAGCGCGCCTCGTATTCGCGGCCAATGAGCTTGAGCGACAGTTGCTCCGGACGGCCCAGCACGGCGTACCGTTGCAAATAGGCTTCCAGGCGCGGTCCGCCGGACGCGCTGGCGACACCAGCCAGGTCGAGCCGTGCTCGCCAGCGGTATTCCAGGTCGATGGCGACCAGTTCTTCGACCAGCGTGCGGTTGCCGTTCGCGCCCGCGAGATAGTCTTCGAGACGGGGAGGCGTGGGGCTTTGCCAGGCTTGCTCAAAGCGCCACAGCCAGCGCTCGCGCTCGCGGTCCGCGTCGGGGGATGGCTCGGGTGTCGGCATGGGTGGTTTCCTGCGCGACGAGCCTCACAGCCTGTGCGAAAAAGGGACGGGACTCGTTGTGCGAAGCACCCTACGGGCCGTTTCGGCAACGAGTCCCGTCCCCTTTTCGCACAGGCTCTCACAGCCGTTCCAGTTGACTGACGACCCGTTCGAGAACGCGGCGCACCGTTTGCCGGCTGCAACGGACCTCGACGCCGATCTCATCCAGGTTATAGCCCTGAAGGCGCAGTTCCAGCATACGGCGCTCGGCCGGTTCGAGTTGCCGCATGACGGCTTCGAGGGTATCGACCACGGCGGCGGCTTCCAGGGGCGACGGCTCGCGCGAAGCCGCCGCGCCGGCAGCGCCGTCGGTCGCGCCGCGCGGTTCCTCGGCCTGCACGCTGCGGCGCGCGGCCTGGTGGCGCTTGACCTGGTCGTGCAGCTTGTGAAGCGTGGTCGCCACCAGCAACCGCCAGAGGTCGCCGCCCTGGCGCAGCTCGAAGTGGCCCTGGCGCGCGCCGGCGAAGAAGCTGCGATAGGCGGACTGCACCACGTCTTCCGGATCGATCCGCTGGGCCAGCTTGGCCGACAGCCGGCTGCGGACCAGTTCCATCAACCGGGCGACGTAGCGGTCGAATAGTCCCTTGGCCGCCGCCTGATCGCCCTGGCGCCAGCGCGTCACCAGATCGAGCACTTCGTCGTTCACGCTCGGAACTCCGGACGAATCGCTCCGGTGGCAAGAGGCCGTACCTGAAGTACGTCGGGCTTTCCAGCCCGACACGCAGCACCGGAATTGTGTAGCACAATGGAGCGAGCGCAGCCCATCGCCGGCGCAGGGTGTCGGGCTGTAAAGCCCGACGTACGGCTTCCCTCAAGGCGCGAACGGCTGCGTCCAGGCGGTTTCCATGTCGCCCTTCTGGAACGGGTTCGAGTGCGGTTTGGTCGAGATGACCTTGGCCCGCACGTACCATTCCTGGCCGGTGAAACGATAGACCGGGTTGCGGTCTGCGGACTCGGCGACCACCTTGCCCACGTCCGCATGGTACTGTCGCGTCACTTCCAGCGGTTTCTTGTCCGGCCCGAGCCGCGGCTCGGAAGTCAGCGGCGTGTCGCGCAGGGTGGCGATGAACTGCGTCTGGTAGCGCACGCCTTCCTCGCCCTGGATGCGCAGCCGCAGTTCCTTGCCCTCGCGGGTCACATCCTCCAGGACTACGCCCGAAGAAACGTAGAAATCGCCGGCTTCCATGCTGCGCACCACGGACTCGGCGCTGAGATACGGCGCGCGGACCATCACCCAGCCGCGCCCCGGATTGGACTTGCCGACCGCGAAGGTGTGGTAGTGGTGGGCGTCGTCGGTGCCCAGGCCGTAGACGATGGGCAGCCGCAGCCGGCCGAGCCGCAGGGCCAGCACGATGTCCCACATGCGCTCGCAGCTGGCATGCACGTCGTCGCCGTAGTTGCGCACACCGGGATGGCCGTTGTAGACCTCGAAGAAGCGCAGTTCCGGCACTTCGGCCATGTCCTCCGCCCGGACACCCCAGCCGAAGTTCGGGTGGTTGAGCGAGCCGAGGATGTTCCAGCCCGTCCGCTTGCGCTGCTCGGCAATGGCTTGCAGGTTGACGCGCACCGTCTCGGCCACGGTGTCGCCGTCGAGCGGTTGAATCAGGTCGCGCACGTTGATGGCATTGATATGCACCGGCAGCTTGGCGAAGCGGTGCGTGACTTCCTCGGCGGGAATCATCAGGAAACGCCCCGGCTCTTCGAGCGTGCTGCGGAACTCGCGCAACGGCTTCAGACGCACCTGCGCCGTGCCGTTCTGCTCGCGGCGTTCGACCCAGTGCGCGCCGAAGCGGGCCAGGTACTTTTTCAACGCGGCTTCCTTCGGTCCGCCAGCCGGCCCCACGTCCAGCCAGCGGTCGCCGTCGGACAGGACGTTGTGATCGGACAGTCCCAGGAAGTGATAGCCGTGCCGCTGGTACCAGTCGGCGATCATTTCGGGAAAGTCATCACCGTCGCTCCAGAACGAGTGGGTATGCAGGTTGCCTTTCCAGTAGCGCGGCGCGGCGGCCTTGAGGACCGCCAGCGGTTGCGTTGGGTCGGCCACCGGCGGCGCTTGCCAGACCGCGGCGGCCGACAGGATGCCGACGGAGGCCAGTAGGGCCACGGCCGAACGAATTCCCGCACCCATCGAATGACTCCTCACCAGGACGGCGACACGATTCCGGCAGAGCGCGTCGATTGTAGTCGGCCGGCCGCGCCACGCTACCAGAATCCCGCTGCTGGCGCGCGACTCGACGGAGCGGATCGTGTGCTAGCGCGTTTTGCAGATGGATGTAGCACGGGGCGCGATGGTCCGCACAGCGGACCCTACAGAATACCGTAGGGTCCGCTGTGCGGACCGCTCCAGTCGGTCGCGAATTGCTCTAGGTGCGGTGGAAGCAGGGAAGCGACTCGCGCGCCCTCGGAGTACCGAGGGACGTGCCACCCAAGTGAAGCCTTCCGCAACAGGTCGCTTGATTTTACACTAGCGCGTTTTGCAGATGGATGTAGCACGGGGCGCGATGGTCCGCACAGCGGACCCTACAGAATACCGTAGGGTCCGCTGTGCGGACCGCTCCAGCCGGTCGCGAATTGCTCTAGGTGCGGTGGAAGCAGGAGCCAGGGGTGATGGGCTCGATGGAGACTGATAGCTGATAGCTGTCAGCTATCAACTATCAGTTCAGAATTATCACCACTCAGCGTGGTGCGATGGCGGTCGGTGCGGCGGATTGCGGCTGCCCGTTGGCTTCCTCGCCGAAACTGATCGCCGGCAGCGCCTGCACCGCATGGCGCAGCGACTGCTCCCAGAGCTGATGGATGGTCCGCAGCTGCGGGTCATCGGCCTGGAGCCGCACCTGCCGTTTGATTTCCAGCGAGCCGACCGGGTAGAGCAGCAGGTCCACGGGCGGGCCGACGGTGACGTTCGAGCGCATGGTCGAATCGAGCGAGATCACCGCGTACTTGGCCGCTTCCTCCAGCGTGGTTTCGTGGAACTTCAGCCCGCGGTCGAGGATGGGCCGCCCGTACTTGGTTTCGCCGATCTGCAAGTACGGGGAATCCTCGGTGGCGCGCAGCGGGTTGCCCTGCGGATAGATCAAGTAGAGGTCGGGCGGTTCGCCGCGCACCTGGCCGCCGAGCAGCAGGTTGGGGTTGAAGGCGATCTTGTCCCGTTCGAGGGCCTCGCGGTCCAGTTCCGCGACCTTGCGGACGTGCTCGCCGACGCAGCGCGCCGCATCGTAGAGCGAATCGACGCTGGCCAGCCCGTGGCCCGACTGGAACTCATTCCGTACCAGCGTCAGGATCGACTGACAGACCGAAAGACTGCCGCTGGTCAGCAACACCAGCACGCGCTCGCCGGGCTTCACGAAGGTGTGCAGCTTCCGGCAGACGTTGACCTGATCCATGCCGGCGTTGGTCCGGGAATCCGAGGCGAAGACCAAGCCAGCGCGGGTTTTGATGCCGAGACAGTATGTCATGGTCGGTTGCGGGCGGACGTAAGTGTATGCGGTTGCCTGGGACGGTACGTCGAGCATTGTAGGCACGCAGTCGAGGTTGAATGCGCCTGTCGATTGGCGACCTTTCGGGAAGCGTCGCCAAACTACCCGGATGAAGGATGTCGTGTCTCTGGCTGCGGCCCTGATTCCCTTCTAACACATCCACGCGGTTCAGTCAGCCCCGATTGCCGCGATTGGCATGCGACTTGCGACATGGTTGTCTGAAACGCTGGCCGACGGTGGCATTTGATTCCTTAGTCCTTACACTACAGTTGGTTGGATCAAACGCACTCCGTCGTCGCCGCGCGGCGTTTTCGACCACCTGCCCAGTTTGCAGGCAGCGGTAGCCCGCTACTGAGCATGCCTCACTGTATCCCAGCCCCAAGGGCTCGACTCATGAGCGAAACGGTCCTGGACAACCCCGCCGCCGTCAATGGCTTCTTCAAGGATTACACCCAGCGGGAAGCCTATGACGAAATGTTCGATCGCGACATGCAGCCGCGCCAGCATTATCAGGTGCTTTACCAGCGCCTCCAGGGCCTGCATCCCGAAGAGTTCCGCCGCCGCAAGGCGATGACCGACCTGTCGATGCTCCAGGAAGGCGTCGGCTTCACGGTCTATCGCCAGGACGAGGGCATCGAGCGCATCTGGCCGATGGACCCGGTGCCGCGCATCATCCCCGCCAGCGAGTGGAAGGTCATCGAAACCGGCCTGGTGCAGCGGTTGACCACCCTCAACCTGTTTCTTAAAGACCTCTATCACGACCAGTGCATTCTGCGCGACCGCATCATCGACCCGCGCCTGATCTATGAAGGCGGTTACTTCCGCCGCGAGTTCATGGGGGCGAAGGTGCCCCGCGACATCTACGTTCACATCTGCGGCACCGACCTGATCCGCGATGAGAATGGCCAGTACCTGGTGCTGGAGGACAACTGCCGGACGCCGTCGGGCGTCAGCTACATGCTGACCAACCGGCAGGTGCTGAAGCGCGTCTTCCCGCTGATTTTCGAGCAGTACGGCGTGCGCGCCACGGATGAATACCCCGCCGCGCTGCTCGACGTGTTGAAATACATCGCGCCGCGCGGCAACCCCGACCCGACCGTCGTGCTGCTGACGCCCGGCATCTACAACTCGGCCTACTTCGAGCACAGCTACCTGGCGATGCGCATGGGTATCGACCTCGTCGAAGGCCGCGACCTGGTGGTGGACCAGAATTGCGTCTGGATGCGGACGACGCGCGGCCTGAAGCGCGTGGATGTCATCTATCGTCGCATCGACGACGACTTCCTCGATCCGCTCACCTTCCGCGCCGACAGCATGCTCGGCGTGCCTGGACTGGTGAACGTCTATCGTGCCGGGCAAGTGGCGCTGGCCAACAGCATCGGCACCGGCATCGCCGACGACAAGGGCATCTACCCCTTCGTCCCCGACATGATCCGCTACTATCTCAAGGAAGACCCGATCCTGGCCAACGTCGAGACCTACCGTCCGGTGGTCAAGAGTCAGCTGAGCCACATCCTGGAGAACCTCGACAAGCTGGTGGTCAAGACGGTCAACGAATCGGGCGGCTACGGCATGCTCATTGGGCCGGCCAGCACCGCAGCGCAGCGGGCCGAGTTCGCCGACAAGGTCCGCGCCCACCCGCGCGACTTCATCGCCCAGCCGACCATCCAGCTGTCGCAGCATCCGACCTACGTGGACGGCCAGCTGGAGGGCCGGCACGTCGATCTGCGGCCGTTCATCCTGTGCGGCGAGAAGATCACCGTGGTGCCCGGCGCGCTGACCCGCGTTGCCCTGCCGCGCGGCAGCCTGGTCGTCAACAGCTCGCAGGGCGGCGGCAGCAAGGATACCTGGGTATTGACCGACGATGGGCAGAAGGTGGACTGAGAGTTTGTCCCAAAAGCCCTTCTCCCCCGGCGGGAGAGGGGTTGGGGGTG
>JAEUIF010001036.1 GCA_016795185.1 Planctomycetia bacterium
GTTCGTAGTTCCGCCTTCAGGCGGTCGAGTCGCTCGACCGCCTGAAGGCGGAACTACGAACTTCCAACGCCAGCGGCCTCTCACCGCTCGAAGCAGGCCTGGACCGGACGGCCGTTGCGCCATTCGATCCAGGCGCGGGCGCGGCGGTCCCAGGTGAAACCAGAATAGTTCGGTTCGTTCGGCATGGCCGCCGGATCGAGGACCAGGTCCGTGTCCGGTCGCCGCTCCCAGGGCCAGGCTCCCCCATGTGCCGCCCGGTAGCGAACCACCGCCAGTTCCTGCTGTCCGGCGAGCAACACGAACATCGAGACCAGGATCATCACGGGCTTCGTATCGCCCGGGCCAAAGACGCCCAGTCCGAAGAGCCCCATCGCCACGGCCGCCATCATGCCCAGGGCGGCGGCGACCTCGGTGGCGCGCAGGTGGCCGAGGAGCGGTGTCAGCATGGCGCGTAGCACTCGCCCGCCATCCATGGGGAAAGCGGGGACCATGTTGAACAGGACCAGACCGAAATTGCTGATGAAAAGAAAAATCAGCAGCTGCTCGATAATCGGGTACTCAAACAACTCCGGACGCAGCGCGCCAAGCGCCACCATCCGGCGCTCGTCCAACAAGTTCACACCCCAAAGTTGGAAGAAGATCAGCAACGAAATGAAGATGGCGACGTTCACGGCCGGCCCCGCGACCGCGATCCAGAACTCTTCCCAGGGCTTGTCGCTCATCCGCTCCAGTCGGGCCACTCCGCCGATGGGGTAGAGCGTGATGTCGCGCGTGGGGATCCCGAAGCGCCGTGCCATCAGCGCGTGACCCAGTTCGTGCAGTACGATGCAGGCGAACACGCCGATCACGGCGGTCATCAAGAACAGTGTGGCCGCCAGCCCTGCCGGGTAGGCGATCGATGCCACGTAGACCAGCAAGAGCATAAATGTCCAGTGGACGTAGATGCCGATGCCGAACGCGGAACCGAGTTTGAGGGATCGCAGCATGGTGCGTTTTGGCTCAGGGCGATGAGTAAAGTCTGGGCGAGCATGACGCGCCAGCGGGCAGCCGCCCACCCGGTCCGACCGGGTTCCGCAGGCAACGATTTATTGTACGCATTGCTCGCAAAAAATGCGCGGCGCGCACAAACCGCGGCGGAAGCGGCGATTTTCAGCAACAAGGCATCCATTACCAGCGAATAGACATGTGAGAGCGCGGCCCGGTCGCCTACCGACCTGGCAACGGTTTGCCCAAGCGGTACGATTATTGCTGGATCGATTGTTGTCACAGGGGCGGAGGGGCTGCGTTGGTGTTATTAGAGGAGGAAGCCTGAACCTTTTGCCGGGCTGACCGACTCTAATGATTGGGGAGACGAGGTGGGCGGTTCCGCGGGGGCCGCCGGACGAGATCGAAAACAACCAACCCGAGGAACACCATGAACCGCAACGGATCAAAGAAGGGGCGGAAGAAAGTCATTCGGGTCTGGACTTACGACCAGGCCAAAAAGGCCGTTCCTTACATCACTTCCGTCGTGCGTTCGCTCCGCGAGCACCGTATCGACGCCCTGAACGAGAACCGCGAGGCGAAGGAACTGGCCGGCAAGCCTGGCCGCCCCGACCGCACGGCCCTGATCGAGCACGCCGAACTGACCCGGCGAGCGCGCGAAGCCGACGGTCGCTTCGACAACGCGATGGCGGAACTGAACGCCCTCGATGTGTTCTGCATCGATCCGCTGCGCGGCGAGGCCGTCGTCCCCTTCGTCCACGGCGAACAGCTGGCGTGGTATCTGTTCGATTTGTTCGATGAGGAAGACCCACTGCGCTATTGGCGCTTCCACGAAGATCCGCTGGAAACGCGCCGACCGATCAGCGAGGCGCTGGCCGCGCCGGAAACGGCGGCGTAAGGGGTCGCGACAATCGGCTCCATCACGGCTCCGGGCGACGAAGTTCCGTTCGCCCGGAGCCGTCGTTCATTGGCGGGGTGCCCGTCGCGCCCATGCGTCGCTTCAGCTTCAGGCTTGGGCCAGTTTATTCCGCCAGCTCTCAAACCAGTGGTCATTGGACGATAAATCAAGTGAAGTGGCTCAGCGCTCGAATGCACCGATGTCCGGTGCCTGGCCGCGATAGTCGTCGTTGATGCCGCGAATCATCGCACCGCGATCGAGGCACGGGCTGCCCGCTTGCAGCTGCAGGTCGCCCTCCCGCGCGTCCGACATCAGCGGATCGTCGGCCAGGCGGGTGAGCAGGAACTCCTTGCCGAAGGTGAACTTGCCCAGGCCGGGACAGGCGGTGAAGAGCGGGTCGGCATACTGGCCGTGCTGCTCTTGCTCCGTGGCACGGCGAAAATCATCGAGCGTGTTGTAGGTCTTCTGCTCCCACTGGAAGCGGCGCGGCGTCTTGCCGGGTGTGTGCCAGTAGCAGTTGGCGTCCAGCACGTAGCCCTTCCGGCCGGCGCGCACCGACCATTCGTTGCCGATCAGCGCGTTGTTCTTGAAGACCTTGTTCGTGCAGGGAATGCCCGGCGGAAAACTGATGGCGGTGCCGCCCTCGGAGCCCGTCATCAGGCAATAGCCCGAGTTGTGGTAGCAGTACGCCCAGCCCAGCGAGGTGCAGCCGGCGACGTTCAGCTTGAACATCAGCCCGCGAAAGCTGGCGTCGTTGCGGGTGCAGTAGAGCGGGCCGCGCTCGACGGGTGCGAGCGAAATCGCGGTGTGCGCGTTGCGGATGCGGTTGCCGTGAATGCGCAGGTTAACCCCACCGCCGTCCGCTTCGACGGCGTCATCGCCGATGTTGTACAACTCATTGAACATCACATCGCAGTCGCGGTTGAGCCCCAGCTGATCGGGATGCTTCCACGATTCGGGGCACACGGCGTCGAACCAACCGTGCATGCGGTTATGGCACACCGAGATGCCCCGACCGGCCATGAAGCTGATGCCCTGGCGCGGATAGTCGCCATTCTTGATCGAGCCCCAGGTGAAATCCGCGAGACCGGGTTCGTAAATCTCGTTGCGCCAGATGGCGATGTCGCGCGTGGACTCGGTCTTGAGGAAGAAGCCGCAGGGCACGTTATGAATCGTGCAGTCCATGACGGTGCAGTGGTGCGCCCCTTCGGAGAGCCGCACGGCGGTGTTGCCGTAGTGCCGCAGGGTGAAGCCGCGCATGATGACGTGCTGCCCGCCCGTCAGGTGCAGGCCGTATTCGTGCCGCGATACCCGATAGGCGTGGGCCTCCGCGCTCTTGCCGGTGCCAGTGCGAACGTAGAGCTTTTTCTCGCGCGCATCGAAGCACCAGGCCCGTTTCGCCTGCTCCCGGTCGTTGCGGAGTTCCGCGACCGTGGCATAGCGAAACATGCG
>JAEUIF010001040.1 GCA_016795185.1 Planctomycetia bacterium
GTTCGTAGTTCCGCCTTCAGGCGGCGAGTCGCTCGCCGCCTGAAGGCGGAACTACGAACGGGATTCGCGCGCCACACTCTTGCCAGCACGCCGGCCATCGGTCAGAATCACGGCCCGGCGACGAACCCGGTTCGTCGATGCGCTTCCTTCATCCTGCAACCAGCGAGTGGACTCCATGAACGGCAAGAAGGTCAAGGTCGCAATGGTCGGGCTGGGTTTCGGCGCGGAGTTCATCCCGATTTACCAGGCGCATCCGCAGGCGGAAGTCGTCGCCATCTGCCAGCGAAACGCGGACAAGCTCAAGAAGGTCGGCGACGCCCTTGGTATCGAGAAGCGCTATCAGCGCTACGAGGACGTGCTGGCCGACAAGAACGTGGATTTCGTTCACATCAACACGCCGATCCCCGACCACGCGCCGATGTCCATCGCGGCCCTCAAAGCGGGCAAGCACGTCATGTGTACGGTGCCGATGGCCACCACCGTCGATGAATGCCGGCAGATCGTCGAACTGGTCCAGCAGACCGGCCTGACCTACATGATGGCCGAGACCGTGGTCTACTCGCGCGAGTACCTGTTCATCAAGGAGATGTACGACAAGGGCGAACTGGGCAAGATTCAGCACCTGGCCGCCAGTCACCCGCAGGACATGGACGGCTGGCCGGACTACTGGGAACGCATGATCCCCATGCACTACGCCACGCACGTCGTCAGTCCGTGCCTGGGTCTGGTCGATGGCCGGGCCGAGTACGTCAGCTGTTTCGGGTCGGGCACGGTGCGCGAGGACATCCAGAAGAAGAGCGGTAATCAGTTCGCCGTCGAAAGCTGCCATATCAAGGTCAAGGATTCCGACGTGGTCTGCCACATCTGGCGTTTCCTCTACGACGTGGCCCGGCAATACCGCGAGAGCTTCGACGTCTACGGCACCAAGAAGAGTTTTGAATGGACTCTCGTGGACGGCGAAGCGCACGTGATCCACACGGCCAAGAAGCCGGAACCGGAGATTCCCAGCAAGGTGGAGGTGCCGGACTTCGCCAGCCGCTTGCCGGAACCGATTCGCAAGTTCACGCGCACGATCCAGGACGCCGAACACCTGTCGTTTGTCCAGGGCGGCGGCCACGGCGGCTCGCACCCGCACCTGGTCCATGAAATGGTCTCGGCCCTGACGCAGGGCCGCCAGCCGTTCCCGAACGCGGTGCAATCCGCCAACTGGACCTGCGTCGGTATCTGCGCCCACGAATCGGCGCTGAAGGGCGGCGAAATCGTGAAGTTGCCGGCGTTCACGTTGTCGTAAGCATTCGGTGGGATAACAGGGGCCGGACATGGAATTCGCGGGCTTCTGGCGCAGGGTCGTCGCCTACTTGCTCGACATCGTCCCCATCACGCTGGCCGTGGCGCTGGCGTTCTACGTCTTCTACGGGTTCGACGAGACGCTGTCGCGCTACCTGAATCGCCCGCCGGGCGACCTGGACGCCCGCCGGCAGTTCCTGGTCGAACGCAACCAGATTCGCAACGTCGCCCTGGGCCTGTACCTGCTCTACTGTGGGTTCATCGAAGCATCACCGCTGCGGGCCACGGTGGGCAAGTGGCTCGTCGGCATCGAAGTGCTCGATATGAACGGTCAGCGGCTGACCTATCCTCAGGCGGCGAAGCGCAACAGCGGCAAGGCGCTGTCCTTCCTCGTTTTCGGCCTCGGCTGCCTGTGGGTAGCCTGGTCGCGCGAGAAGCGCGGCTGGCACGACTACCTGGCGGGGACGTGCGTCCGGGTGCGGAGAACGGACACGGAAGTTCCGGCAAGACTAACGGGAGACACTGCCGATTTTCCTGCGCACGGATCGACTGCGACCTGAAAGCTGAATGCCGTGTGCCCGCCACCGAGTCGCCGTCAGTTTCCGCGGTGCTTGGCAGACCGTGCTTCCCGCCGCCGGTCGCACGCGGTAGAGTGGTAGATACTCAGTAGGCGAACCGGAGGTGCGCACATGCTGCCCCAGATACCGGAACTTGACATCGAACGTCTTTCGGTAGCTCAGCGCCTGGAACTCATCGGCAAACTTTGGGACAGCATTCCCGAAAGCGATACTTCGACGATGCCAGAATGGCACCGGCAGGTGTTGGACCAGCGACTTGCAGAAGCCGATGCCGCGCCGGAAAAGGCCATTCCCTGGGAAGAGGTCAAGGCCCGTTTGCGGAGACCGTCGTGACTCTGCGGATTGTACTTCGCCCACCGGCCGAGAACGACCTGCTGCAAGCGAAAGAGTGGTATGCAGCCAAGTCCGTGGAGTTGGGCGACGACTTCGCGACCAAATTTGAAGAAGCGCTCGCCCGCGTACAGGCGATGCCCGAACTTTACGCAGCAACATACCGAAACGTGCGAAAAGCCAAGTTGCGCCGATTTCCGTACGTCGTTTACTATCGAATTCTAACGGATCGAATTGAAGTTCTGGCCGTACTGCACGGTGGCCGGAACCCACGGATCTGGCGCGATCGGGCATGATGTTGAGAATGCCCGGTGCAGCCAGCGCCAAGTCGATGATCGGACAACCTTGAGTCGTATCCTGTCTGGATGCCAGCCATGCCGTTGCTCGACCACTTCAATCCGCCCTTGAAACAGACGCACCCCTGGCGCAGCTTTCATGGTGCCTGGGCTGCGGCGATGGCTCGTTTGTTGAATCAAGGAGTTTTGCCGGACGGCTACTACGCCGTGCCGCTGCTGGACCGCGACGGCCCGGTCGAGTGCGACATGGCTGCACAACAGTCCTGGTCGCCGCCTGCACCAACCCTGGCGCTCGCAGTCGAGTTGCCGGCAGTGGACGGCGTCGAGGTGCAGGTCTTCGCCGATGACGGCGATCCGCGCCTGACGGCCGCCATCGAATTGTTGAGTCCGCGCAACAAAGATCGACAGCAAGCACGCCAGGCGTTCGCGGTGAAGTGCATTAGCTATTTGCAGCAGGGCAGCAGCGTCGTCGTGATCGACACCGTGACCACGCGGCGACCCGACGTGAACGTCGCCATCCTGTCGCTGCTCGGCCTGGAGAAAAGTTGGACCGCATTGCCCGGTGGGTTGTCGGCGGTCTCGTATCGGGCGGTGAACAGCGCCGAGGAAACGCAGCAACTGCAACTCTGGCCGGCAACGCTGGCGCTCGGCGAACCGCTGCCGACGCTGCCGCTCTGGATCGCTGCCGACTTATCGGTGCCGCTGGACCTCGAAGCGAGCTACCAGGCCACTTGCACCGACCTGCGTATCCGTCAGGCGGGCTGATGCGGCCCAGGCTGGGCGGCTTGGTCGCGCGAAACGCGGAATGCGTCCGATTGGTTGTCGTCGATCCTCGAACACTGCCGTTATTACCGCACTGTCGCGGCCACGGTCGAGCGTTCGTGGTGTTTGACCTTGGCGGGCAACCGACGCTGTCGCCAGTTCAATGGAGAAAGCTGCCGTAAGACGGTGGCCGGGTTCTTGACGAACCACAAGGCGGCCACGGACATGATGCTCGTGACCGCCAGGCCAAACGTGGAGCGCGACTCGCCGAGCAGGGTGTCTCGGTCTGCGAGAACTGGGTCCGAGGCGACAGCGCCGCGCGGCAGCGGTGCATCGGCGGTGCTGCGCGGACCTTCGCTCGCGGCGAACCGCGGTTCGGGGCTATTTTCATCGGCTGGCGATGGCGTTTCGGCGGGCGCTGCGGCCAGGTCGGCGGGCGGTGCATAGTTCGCGATGGTCGCGGGGCCATCCGAACCGCCCGATGTTCCGCTCCGTGCGGTGCTGGCAGCATACGTTCTACCGCTCATCTCGACTGGACCGCGCAGCGTGCCGACCCAGTAGGGCGCTCCCACGGGCGCTTGCAGCGCGGGGCCGCCGGTGGACGAACCGCCCGCGAGCAAGGTACGCACCACGCTGACGCCGCTGACGCCGCTGACGCCGCCGACGTTCGCCGGCGTCTGGGTCGCGTCCAGCGGATACGGGCCGACCGGACCGCTGACCACATCGACGGTCAAACGCACGGACAGGTCGGCGGCCGACAACACTTCGACTTCCACCCGATACACGCCCGGCGCTAGAAGCTGGATCGCCGATAGCGGCCGATTGCCCGGCCCGCTCACGGCGGCGACGACGTGGCCTCGCGCGTCGAACACGCGCAGCCGCAGCTGTGCGCCGGGGGCTGCATCGCCGCTGGGCACCACGCCGAAGTGAGCAATTTCGGTCTGGTTGGTGGCATACTCGCTCACCATGAGCGGTTGGGAAGCTCCCAGCGTGAAGTCGCTGACCACCAGCGGCTGGACGGGTTCCGGGTTGAAATCGACGGCGAACAGGTAAATGTCCGGGCTCGTGCCGGGCGGCGAGACGGCTGCCACCTCGAAGACAAATTCTTGCCCTGGCGAGACGCCCAGCACCTGCACCGCGTAGCCATCGCGGCCCATCGGCACGATGTCGAAGACAACCGGCTGCCCCAGGCCATCGAGCACGCGAATCGTGGGCGCGCGTAAGCCCGTGTGCAGGTCGAAGGCGGTCAAGGTCATCGTGGCTGCGGTACGCGGCCCAAGGTCCGGGACCGTGATCCGGTAAAAGTCCACATGGCGGCTGGTCGTTAGCGCGGAGCCATAAACATAGACGTCGTTCATGGAAAAGATCTGCGCCAGCGGATAAGTCAGGTTCAGCGCCGTGGCCAGTGTGCCGCCCGGCTTCTGGTTACTGTACGCCCGCTGGAGACCGACGTAGAACTGCGCGTCGAAGCGCGTGTCGCCCAGCAGCAGCACCGCCACCGCCGGCCCGGGCAAGCCAACCGTGCGCGGCAGCGGCTTGCCGTTCGCGCCGATGGCATAGGAATCGAGGTAGTAGCTGCCGACGCCGAACACGTCGGCGACGCCGCTGCCCGCTTCGACATAAAAGATGCTGCCCGGTTCGGTCACGGGCACTTCGAGCGTCAAGGTGTTCGACAGGGGATCGTGGGCCACCGTGCTTTGCAGCACCGTGCCCGCCGCGTCGCGCACCGCGAAGCGGCCCATCAGCGAAGTAATGCCGTTCGCGACCAGGTGGAAGCGTAAGCTCGCGGCGCCGGCCGGTGCGGTGTAGCGGTAGAGGTCCACGTCGTCGTGGTTGGTAATGTCCGCTTCCAGGCCAGTGTAGTAGCCGGCAATCAGGTCCGTGGCGGTCGCCAGGGTGTCGTTGCCCGTTGGACCTTCGTACTGGTCGGGGCGGCGCGCCCCGTAGATTGCTTGTACGGCGGCGATGTCGCCTGCGGTCAAGCCGGCGGCCGAACCGTGGTAATGGGCATAGACCGGCGAAGTGCCTTCGTGGCTGTGCGGAATGCCGAGGACGTGCGCCGCTTCGTGCAGGGCCACGGCGAACAGGTCGTAATCGCCGGTGCCGTCCAGGCCGAAGCTGACGTTGGTGTTGAGGAACAGGTCGCCCGCCCAGGTGCCGGCAGAGACATCGTAGGGTACGGCGAAGGCGACGACGTTGTCGGAAGCCGCGACACCCGCGACGCGAATATCGCCGAAGGAGGCCATGCCCTGCGGCATGCCGGGGCTGCCGAGGGGCGCGCCGCTATCGCTGCTCAAGCCGACGTTCAGGGAGGCATGCGCGGCCCAGGTTTGAAATGCCCGCAGGATCGCGGTTTGCCAGACCTCGGGACTGCCGAACTGCGCGTTCAGGGACGAAAAAAGGTTGCTCTGCTGGGAGCCGACCTGTGTGCCGTCGGGGACAAAGCTCAGCGTCAGGAATTCCGGCGACGGCCACGGGTTGCCGAAAGTCGCGGGAGTGAACCGGTTTTCCAGCACTTCGATGCTGGGACGGAATGTTCGTCGCATGGACGGGTCTCGGGTGTCAGTTCACCTTCAGTTTGGGGGGCGGCGACGGCACCTGCGCTCCATTGATCAGGCGACGGAACTCGGGGGTATCACGGATGGGATCCAGGTCGCGGTCGGTTGCAATTAAGTCATGACCGTAACCCAGCCGAAGGGCGGCAGCCAGCAATCGAAACGCTTCCAGGCGGTCCTCCGGGCGGTCGCGGGAAGACAGGGCGTAGATGCCAGCCAACTGATACAGTGTAGGCGCTCGGGTGTCGTGAAGTAAAGCAATCTGGGCATCCTGGTGCGCTTTTTCCCGATTTCCGAGCCGCGCGAGCAGAATGCCACGCCCACTTCGCGCCGGAGCATAATCCGGGTAGAGTTCAATGGCCTGTGTCAGAACCTGAATGGCCTCCTCGGTTTTCGCGGCATCTTGGGCCAGCACATGAGCCTGGTTCTGTAGGGCAGGCAGGGAACGAGGGTTCAGTTTCAGGGCCTGCTTGAAATCGCGCAGGGCGCTTTGCGGATCGGCGGGCAGCTGGGCCAGGCCGCGCGCCAGCCAATCTGGCTCGTCGCGCGGCGGCGCGCGCAGTCCGCGTTCGCGGTCGGCGGCGGCCCCGGCGACATCACCGGCTTGTGCACGCGCTTTCGCTCGAAGTAGATGACCGCGCACGGGCGAAGCGCCGCGGTCCAGCGCTGCCGTCAAGTCGGCGACCGCTTCGGCCGGCTTCGCCAGTCCTTGCCAGGCCAGGGCGCGATGCAGGTAGATGTCGGCCTCCGCCGGTTGCAGCCGCAAGGCGATGTCGAAATCCACCCGTGCTTCCGCGTACTGTTGCTGCTTGAGTCGCGCCAGCCCGCGGTTGTAATAGGACCAGGGATAGTCCGGCCAGAGCGCGGCGCAGGCGTTGTAGGCGGCAATCGCCTCGGCGTCCTGCGCCAGCCGGTCGTGACAGACGCCCTGGAGAAACCAGGCCCAGAAGTCCTGGGGCCGCGCGGCGGTCGCCTGCCGCAGACTCTCCAGCGCGTCGCGGTACTGTCCCGCGATGAGCCAGTCGGCGGCTTGCCAGGCTGCATCCTGGACCGTGGGGGGCGCTGCC
>JAEUIF010001042.1 GCA_016795185.1 Planctomycetia bacterium
GTTCGTAGTTCCGCCTTCAGGCGGCGAGCGACTCACCGCCTGAAGGCGGAACTACGAACAAGAATGCGGGACCGACTGTCATTCCTGATGTCCGTCAAACGGCAGCGCGGGCGACGGTTCGACGTGCCCCGTCCGGGTCAGCAGCCAGGCGGTTGGCGCGATGACCAGCCCCATGCCGAGCAGTGTCGGGGTGTCAAACGTGTGCTGCCAGAAGATCGCGTCGATGAGCATGGCGAAGACAATTTGCGTCAGCCCCACCACCGACACCTTGGCCGGCGGCCCGGCGGCGAATGCCTTCGTCAAGAAGAGCTGGCCGACCGTGGCGGTCAAGCCAATGGCCAGCAGCAGGCCGAGGTTGTGCCGGCTAAAATTATCGGACACGGTAAAATCGTGGTCGAAGACCAGGAAGGACGCCAGGCAAAAGAGAACGGCCACGCCGGAGAAGTGGGCGACCACGGCGCGCATGTCGATGTTCACCAGGCGGTGCAGACCGATCATGGCCACCGCCGTGGCAAATGAGGCCAGCAGGGCGATGCCCGCCGCCAGGTTGCCGTCCTGAAAGTGCGGCTGCTGGATCAGGGCCACGCCAGCCACCCCGCTGACCACGGAAACCCAGACGGCGAGACCCGGCGCCTGCCGCAAGAGCGGCCAGGAGAGCAACGCCACCCAGATCGGGAAGGTGTTGGTCAGCGTCATCACATCGGAGATGCGCAGGTGGGTGAAAGCGTAGAACGAGCAGACCATGCTGATGCTGCCGGCAATGCTGCGCATCCACATGGTCGCGGGCCGCCAGAGCACCAGTTCCGCGCCGGCGGCCTTGGCCAGCAGCACCGCGATTGCACAGGCGATGAAGGCACGTACCAGGGCGATGATTTGCCAGTCGCAGGTGCCGCGCAGAGCGTGGGTGAGGGCCGCCATTGCGGCAAAGGATAGGCTGCCGCAGAGCATCCAGAGGTACGGAAGCGATGGGTTCTGGTTCACGGCGGCCCGATCCGGGACGATCCCTTCTCCCTGGATTGGTCTATCGCCTTGATTTTCGGCGGGCAAGGTGCGACAACCGCGATATGCCCGCACTCCCTCCGGATGAAGTCGAGACCCATGCGATGAAGCGTTCACCCAAGGCTCCCCTGGTTGGTCTGCTGTTCGTGCTGGTCCTGCTGATGTCATTACGAAGCGAGTCCCAGGAAAAGGTTCGCGCCGATTTGCCGCACAGTCCGGACGCGCGGCTGGTCGTCGAGCGCTTCGCGGTGTCGCCGGACATCGTTCATCCCATCGGCATCGACTTCGACCGTAAGGGCCGGTTGCTGGTCATCGAAAGCCATACGCACTTCCGGCCGGGCAACTACCAGGGGCCGAAGTTCGACCGGGTGCGCGTCCTCGAAGATACCAACGGCGACGGCCAGGCCGACCGCTTCACGACCTTCTTCGAGGGCACCACGGCGACGATGGACATCGCCGCGCATCCCGACGGCTCCATCTACCTGGCGACCCGCAACGAAATCCTGCGTCTGCGCGACACCAACGACGACGGCAAAGCCGACGAGCAGCAGCGCATCATCTTCCTGGAGACCAAGGGCAATTATCCGCACAACGGGCTTTCGGGTCTGACCATCGACTCGAAGGGTAACCTCTACTTCGGCCTCGGCGAGAACCTCGGCGCGAGCTACAAGCTCATCGCGGCCGATGGCTCGACACTCAGCGGCGAGGGCGAAGGCGGCAACCTCTTCTGGTGTACCGCCGACGGCAAGCAGCTGCGCCGCTTGGCCACCGGCTTCTGGAACCCCTTCGGCAGTTGCCGGGACATTTTTGGCCGGCTCTTCGTCGTGGACAACGACCCGGACGCGATGCCACCCTGTCGGCT
>JAEUIF010001045.1 GCA_016795185.1 Planctomycetia bacterium
GGGCGCGCATCGTCGAGGCTCTTCGCCACGCTGCCGGCCTGCTGGCTCAGCGCATCGATCAGCGGAGCAATCGTCTGCCGGTCGCGCGCCATGAACTCCTGATACTCCTCGATCCGCTTGCGTTCCTCGGCCGAGGGCTTGCGGCCCGTGGGCGGGAACAAGTCGGACGGCGGCAGGTCGCCCGACAACTCGCCGAGAATCGTCGCCGCTTGCAGCAGGGCTTCGAGGGACGATTGCTGGACGGCGGTGTCGGCATCGCCCACCCCCGCGCCGACAGTGTTCGTGACGAGCGCGGCGGTCTGCACGGCTTCGGGCGTTTCGATTTCCAGCATCATGTTGCCGCTGACGTTGCCCCGGCCCTTCAGCACGGGCAACAGCACGCGCAGCATGCCGCCCAGGCCGTCGGCGGCGGCGCGGCGATCCGCCGGCAAGTTGCTGGCGAGCAGCTTGCCGAGTGCTTCCGTGGCGACCTTGGCGTCGGGCATGATCCGGCCGAGCGCGCGGGCGGCGGCCTGGCGGACGGCGGGATCGGGGTCCTGGAGCAACTCGGCCAGGTTCGCGGCCAGTTCGCGGGCGAGCGTGCTCTTGGCCGTGTCGCCGCGCACGCTGGTGCCCATCTCGCCGACCAGCGTGATGGCCGCCAACCGGGCGTTGGTGTATTCCGGCCCGGTTTGCTTCAGGACGCGGGCCATGACGCTGAGGAAATCCTTGATGACGCCGCGACGGATGGGGGCGTCGATGGCCGCCAACCCCTCGTCCTTATCCAGGTCGCGCCATTCGATCAGGTTCAGGGCGCGGCGCAGGTCGGAAGGCCGCAGCGCCTTGACGCGCCGCTCGACCTCGGTCTTGCGGAAGTTCAACTCTTCCTGGTTTTTGGGGTCCAGCACCGGCGTCTTGAGTGCATGGCGCAGGTCTTCGACCGCATCGGCCACGTAGGGCGCGCCGGTCGCGCCGCCCAGTCCGTACGCCAGCGCCAGGGCCAGGCAGAGAGATGGCCAGCTCGTGCCGATTTTCCAGATGTGCCACGGATTGCGCAGCATGAAAGGTTTCCTCCAGCGGCTCAGCAATGCACCGCGCTGCCAGTGGGCCAGCGCGGACGCGGTCCCGAAGTCCCGTTCGTCGTGAGACATGCCGGCGGTGGGCGACTTTACCACGAGCGGGTGGACGAAGAACTTCTGAGCCGAGTGGTTTTCGGAACCGACTCTTACATCACTCTGACTCCTGCGGGCCGGAAGGCCAATGATTGGCCCTGGGAAATCGCGCACTTCACCGAAACTCGGCAGCGCCATCCGGAAGGCTAGCAGGGGTTTCCGGACCCGTCGAGTTTCGCGCCTTCAGGACCGGCACAGGCAGGGCAGCTTGCCGCGCCGCCAGGGTTTGCGTGACACGATTGCTCGAACACGTCCAGCGCACAGTCAAGCGACCGGTTGCGCGAGTTTATCCTGGGGTGGCACGTCCCTCGGTACTCCGAGGGCGTGCGAGTCGCTCCCCCACGCCCTCGGAGTACCGAGGGACGTGCCACCCAGCATTCGTTCGGGTAACGTCTCCCTAAAACGATGCATCTAGTGCAAAGTCCAAGGAGTGATTGACTGACCGGCGGCAGTACGTCGGGCTTTCCAGCCCGACACGCAGCGCCGGCGGCCAGTGTGGTCGTGGAGCGGGCGCGGCCAACCACGGGAACTGCCGGTCGG
>JAEUIF010001145.1 GCA_016795185.1 Planctomycetia bacterium
GGGGACGGGACTCGTTGCCGGAACGGCCCGTAGGGTGCTTCGCACAACGAGTCCCATCCCCGTTTCGCACAGGCTCTGAGCGTTCGCAACACAGGAAGGACCAATCATGGGCCACAAGCAAACCAGCGAACACCGCTTCGGCAAGGGGTCGTTTCACCAGGTTGGTCTGGTGCGCGGCCAGTTCGGCAATGTGGAGATGAACGGCTGGGTCAAGTTCCTGGCCGATACCGGCTTCGATGGCTGGGAAGAAGCCAGCTGGGAACTGGACCTGGCCCGCTGCGCCGACGACAAAGGTGCGGAGGCCTACGCCAAGGAGCGCGTCGACCTGGCCAAGAAGCACGGCCTGGAAATCTTCACCGTCGCCACCCACCTGCAAGGCCAGGTCCTGGGCGACGAACCGAGCGCACGCACGCTGAATTTCTACCAGAAGAGCGAGGCCGGCGCGGCCTACAAGGCCTGGCGCGACAAGGGCAACAGGCCGCCGCGCACCAATCCCTTCTACGTCCCTGACGAGGTCGGCAAGTTGCTGCACGAGCAGGCCACGAAGGACCTGGTAGCGTGCGTGCGCCTGGCCCACTACCTCGGCAAGCTGCAAAACCGCAAAGTGGCGCTGCCGGGCTTCGTTGGTTCTCCAGCCCACTGCTGGGCCAGCTTCTTCCTCTTCCCGCCGATTCCCAGCGCCATCGGCGGCCACAAGATCGACGACCCGCGCGAGACGAGTCTCGAACTCCTGGTCGAACGCTTCGCGCCGGTCTTCGACGCCTGCAAGAAGTATGGCGTGACCTATGACCTCGAATGCCACCCGTCCGAGCGGGCGATGGGCGACATCGAATCGGCCAGCGATTACCTCCAGGCGATGGACAAGGCGGGCTACAAGGACGTGGTCGGCTTCAACCTCGACAGTTCGCACATGGAATGGCAGGGTGTGAGCGTCATCCAGTTCATCCGCGAGTTTGGTGACCGCATCCACTGCGCTCACGTCAAGGGCGTCTGGGTCAGCCGGGAGCACACGCGCGCCGGTCTGCTCGGCGGGCACCGCCCGATGGGCCACAAGCTCAATGGCTGGAACTTCGTCACCGCCGGCACCGCCCGCGACGCGAACAGCCTGGAAGAAATCCTCATCGAGTTGAACCGGGCGGGTTACGACGGTGCGGTGAACATCGAGTGGGAAGACAACGACGCCGAGCAGCACGCCGGTGCCAAGACGGCGCTGGCCAACGTGCGGCGGGCGGATAACCCGCCCAGCGGGATGCGGCACGATGAAATGCTGAAGGCGTAAGGCAAAGTTTAGCCGCGAGCCGAAGGCGAGCGCTCAACCTATTGGGGCGTCCCGAATCAAGGGACGCCCTTTTCGTTGCCTGATTGCTTTTTCCGTAGATGCTCCTCCCAGCGCTGCTTCATCAATCGTTTCGACAGCGGGTGGGGCAGCAGGCGGAAGCCGTTGCGCCAGTGCCAGAGTGTGCTGGAATCGTTGCCGATCATGAAGGTGGACAGCAGCTGCGTGTAGCCCAATCGCAGCAGTTCGCGCACACAAGCGGCCAGCAGGGCGGTGCCCGTGCCGTGGCTACGATGCAGCGGTGAAACGAAGATCCAGGTCAAATGCGGGCGGCCCAGTCGCCGTTCGATGCACCGGGGCGGCGGCGGTTCCTGCCAGTGGTAGCAATCGAAGTCGGTCGGGTCGCCGTCCGGCAGCAGCGTGGCGAAGACCGCGCCGACAGGTTCGCCGAGGTACAGCGC
>JAEUIF010001050.1 GCA_016795185.1 Planctomycetia bacterium
GCGGGGGGGGTGAACCCCGGTTTTTTCCCGCCCCCCGGGGGGGCGGTGACACCCGCGGGTCACCCCCCGCCGCTCGCCCGGAATCAACATGAAACTCGCGGTCTTCCTTCCCAACTGGGTCGGCGATGTCGTCATGGCGACGCCAGCCCTGCGCGCCCTGCGCGAACACTTCGCGGATGCGCACATCGTCGGCGTCATGAAGCCCTACATCGCCGGCACCCTCGAAGGCTCACCCTGGCTGGACAGCCAACGCTTCCTCGATTCGCGCGGCCCCTGGCGCCAGCGCTGGCCGGCAGTGGCCTGGAAACTGCGGCAGGAACGCATCGACCTGGCAGTGCTCTTCCCGAATTCCTTTCATAGCGCGCTGACGGCCTGGCTCGGCGGCTGCCGGCGACGCCTCGGCTACAACCGCTACCAGCGCGGCTTGCTGCTGACCGACCGACTCGAACCGCTGCGCGATGAACGTGGCCGCATCCAGGTCGCACCGATCATCCTGGCTTACAACCAACTGGCCGAAGCCGCCGGTTGCCCGCCGCCATCGCTGCGCATGGAACTCTTCACCACCCCGCGCGACGAAGCCGCCGCGGATGACATCTGGCAAGCAACCGGGCTGGATCGCTATCGCGAAGTCGTCTGCCTGAATCCGGGGGCTGCGTTCGGTTCGGCGAAATTCTGGCCAACCGAGCACTGGGTCCAGGTAGCGCGCAAACTTGTCGACGTGCGCGGCTGTGGCGTGCTGGTGCTGTGCGGCCCAGCCGAACGGCCACTGGCCCGAGAAATCGTGGAGCAAGCCCAACGGCCTGCCGTGCGGTCGCTGGCGGACGTACCGCTCTCGCTGGGTCTGACGAAAGCCTGCATCCGCCGTGCGGCCTTGCTGATTACCACGGATAGCGGCCCCCGTCACTTCGCGGCGGCCTTCGACCGGCCAGTGCTGTCGCTGTTCGGGCCGACGCACATCGCCTGGACGGAGACGTATTTTCCGAAAGCGCTTCACTTGCAGAAGCAAGTGCCGTGCGGCCCGTGCCAGTTGCGCATCTGCCCGCTGGACCACCGCTGCATGAAGGAACTGACGCCGATGGAAGTCCTGGCGGCGGCGCTGAAACTCGTCGCGCCGCTGGCAGCGTAGGCCGCAGACGATCCCTCGCCCCTTGCGGGAGAGGGGTAGGGGTGAGGGGTCGGTTCTGCGACGACCTGCGGCGGTGCCCCTACCCCTCTCCCGCAAGGGGCGAGGGGAACCGAGATTGACTGGCCGCATGATGTCGCCCGCCAGACTGGCCTTGCACCAAAACCGCCATCCCGTCACCATGACGGCTGTCCGCGCCCACCGACGGCCGCCGGAGTGCGCCGTCCAACGAGTCTGACACCGCGAACTGGCCAGTTCGGTCTCAAGGAGTGAGCCGGGATGGCGTATGTGGAATTCAATCCCGCCTACCGGGATTTCCTCGCCAGTCAGGGATTGACCGAGGCCGGCCAGCTGACGGCCTTGCCCGGCGTGGTCGTTTGCGGCCATCCCGAACGGCACGTCATGCAGGTCACCCTGCCGTTCCCCGATAGCTGCTGGGCCGATGAGTCGATGCGCTGCTTCCTGAAGCGCGAACACCGCGTTTCCTGGCGGCAGCGGCTCGCCAACGCCTGGGCCGGCTTCGGCTTCGTGTCGTCGTCGCGCCGCGAGGCACGTCTCCTGAAGACGTTGCCGGAAGCCGGCGTCGGCTGTGCCGACTGGCTGGCGGCCGGCGAGGACAACCAGGGCCGCGCCTTCCTGCTCGTCCGCGCCCTGAACGACACGGTCACGCTGCCGGTGTTCCTGCGCGAACGCCGCGGCGCGGGCCAGCGCTGGCGACGGCAGTTCTGCAAGCACCTCGGCGAGAACCTGGCCCGCTTGCACGATGCCGGCTATGAGCACCGCGATCTCTACGCCAAGCACGTGCTGATCGATCCCAGCGACGCCAGCCTGTACTTCCTCGACTGGCAGCGCGGCCGGCAGCGCGCTTTCCTGGACTGGCCGCGCCGCTGGCACGACCTCGCCGCCCTGCATGCCACCCTGGCCGACGACGTCGCCGGCCCGCGCGACCGGCTGGCCTGCCTGCGGGCTTACCTGCGGGCCGTGCTGGCCATCCGCACGCCGCGCCGCTTCCATCGCCAATGCGTGCGGCAAGTGCGCCGTCAGGCCGAACGCCTGCTGCGCCGGCGGCCCGTGCGCGAGCAACGCCAAACCTCGTCGGCCATCGGCGAGCAGCAACTGATCTGGCTCGACGGTGAAGGGCTGTGCGTCACGCCGGAATTTCACGCCGCGCTCTCCGACCGCGACCGCTTCCTGCAACTGATTCGCGAGGATATGCCGGTCGCCGGCTTGAGCCGCCAGCCGCTGGACGTGCCGGGCCTGGGGCAGACGACGCTGATCCGCCGCTGGAGCCGAACGTCGTGGCGCTGGCTCTGGTCCTGGCTGGGCGGCCGGCGCTGGCTGTCGCCAGAGGTGCGGCAAGCGGGCTTGCTGTTCCGCTTGCAGCGTTATGGCATCGGCGCGCCGCAGTTGCTGGCCTTCGGGCAACGCCAGAAACTGCCCTGGCGCGGCGAGTCATTCCTGCTCACCGCGCCGCTGCGTGAAACCATCGGTCTGGCCGACTGGCTGGAAACGCATTCCCATCCGTGGACCGCCGAG
>JAEUIF010001198.1 GCA_016795185.1 Planctomycetia bacterium
TGGATGATCCCTGCTCCGCTGAGTCTGCGTCCAGCGGTCGGGTGGCACGTCCCACGGTCCTCCGAGGGCGTGCGCGCGGCCTGTCACCCTGGATGGGTGAATAAGTTGCACGGTTCGGCACGCCCTCGGAGTACGGAGGGACGTGCCACCCGACCGCAACCTCTTACGGCCGCCGCGCGGCCGGCTGGGGAAGAAAGCAGCATCCCGTCACGCCCCCGGGAGGTTCGGTCCCTCCGCCGCTCTGTTTCAGCCGACACAACCCGCAGTTACGGCCGGCAGCTGGTACGGTTCGGGGCTTCAGAAAATCTGTTCACTGGCAGCGGCCGTGGGGTGTGCCATAATCTGGTGTCAGGGGCGCGCTGCGCGACGGGGGACGATCGCGACGTTCCGGCGTTCGCGGCGCGCCAGGTCAACCACGGACAACCGGAAAGGCGGTGCCAGTGAGTTGAGCGTGACGTTCGGGAAGCCGTCGGGCCGTCCGGGGGCCGTTTACCGGCGCGACTGCCCGTCCTGCTGCTTCAGGGAGGCTTCCACTGGCGAGGTTGGACCTGCTCGTCCGCCTTGCCGTCGGCCGCGCGGCGGGGTCCGTTACTTGTTTCGGTGTCAACCAGAACAAGGGAATGCTTGGAGAAACCGCGCCGCACGACCGTGACGCCGGGCCTGGGAACCCGGCGTCGATTCCCGGCAGCGCCGCCCGTCCGGCCCCGTGGGCGGTGCTGGCGGGGAGTTTACTTGGCCTGCGAAACCGCGAGCGGTGCCAACAAGCCGCTGTTTCCGGTGTTGAATTTTACAGTTGCTTGACCCTTCGGCGGAAACGATTTAAGATCGTTTCAGTCTCCTCGTCCATTCCTCTCTTTCTCGGAGGAGCATCATGCGCCGGTCCCTGTCGCTGGTCCAACCTGTCCTCCTGCCGCTGCTGGCCTGGGCCGCGCTGGTCGGCCTGCCGACGGCCGGACGCAGCGAACCGCCCAAGCCGTCGAAGATCGTCTTCGAGACCTTCGACAAGGCGGAATTGCAGGGCACCTGGTACCCCAGCTCGGTCGAAGGCACCAAGTCCCCGTGCGTCATCCTGCTGCACCGGATCGGCGGCAACCGGCTTCAGGAAGGCTGGGAATCGCTGGCGCAGGCGCTGCAAGAGAAGGGCTTCGCGGTGATGAGCTTCGACTTCCGGGGCCACGGCGACAGCACCACGGTGCGGCCCGAATTCTGGGCCGTGCGGCCAAACACCGCTAACATCCGGGGCGCCAACCCCAAGAAGGAAAGCATCAGCTTCAAGGAATTCTCCCCGAACTACTACTCGATGCTGGTCAACGACCTGGCCGCCGCCAAGCTGGCCGTTGAGCAGAAAAACAACGCCCGCGAGTGCAACTCCGCCGACGTGATGATCGTCGGCGCGGAGGAAGGCGCTGCCCTCGGACTGCTCTGGATGGCCAGCGAGCAGCGCCGCTACAAGAAGAATTTTGACCAACTCGGCCGGCAAGTCTACAACACCGACCCGGAGGCCAAGGATCTGGCGGGCCTGGTCTGCCTGAGCCTGCGGCCCACGCTGGGCGGCGGCTCCGGTGGTGTGCGGCTGCCCTACACCACCATCTTCAACAACGCCAAGATGCGCGAACTGCCGATGTGCTTCTTCTATGGCGACGAGGACGCCGCCGGCAAGCAGTTCGCGTTGACCCTGTACGACAAGGTGCTGGCCGCCGACCGCAACAAGCTGAAGCTGACCTTCAAGGTCGAGATGGAAAAGACCAAGCTTGCCGGTCATGAACTGCTCGGCAAGAAAGCGCTGGGCACCGAGGAACTGGTCGCCAAGTACCTGGCCGACAAGGTCCGCGACGCCCGGCCCGCCAAGGTCTGGGGGGAGCGCGACGTCGGCGGCCCTGGGCGGCCGAATCTCAACCCGCTGACGGCCGTACCGCTCGGCGTCTTCGGCATCAACCAGTAAGCCCTCCATACCGGGCGGGCGAGCGGCGGGCGTCAGCCCGCTGTTGAGACTGCCGGTCGCTGACGCCTCCAACAGCGGGCTTACGCCCGCCGCTCGCCTGCACTATCCGGCCACGGTTTGTCGTTTCGCGCGTCGCAACGGCAGTCCGTGGCTGGGCTGTTTTCGTCATACTTTGAAGGAGCAAATTCACCAGCGGGGTGGCACCTCCCTCGGTACTCCGAGGGCGTGCGAATCGCTCCCTCACGCCTTCGGAGTACCGAGGGACGTGCCATCCATTCTCCACTCGGACGATCAATCGACACCGGAGGGCATAGCGTGAGCGGCAAGCTGCTGAAGGAAAAACTCATCAAAGGCGACCGGGTCTATGGCACCTTCTTCCAGAACGCGGTGACGCCGGCGCTGGTCGATTTCCTGCCGTCGGGCGTGCTCGACTTCGTCATCGTCAGCGCCGAGCACAACGCCCTGGACGTCGCGGATTTCCTGCCGATGCGCTACGCTCTCAACGCCAAGGGCATCGCCTGCCTGGCGCGCACGCATAGCCGTGATCCCGATGATGTGTCGAAGGTGTGCGATTCGTTTGACGGCGCGGTCGTGCCCTATGTCGAGGACGTGGCGCACGCCAAGGCCCTGGCGGCGGCGGCGGTCTATCGGCCCCTGAAGGGCAAGGTGTTGCAGCGCGTCATCGACAAGAACGAATGGCCCAGCCAAGCGACGCGCGACTACGTCACCAAGGTCCGCTGCGCCGACACGGTCTTCATTCCGATGATCGAGTCGGTACCCGCCGTGGAGAACCTGGACGCCATCTGCTCGATCCCCGGCGTCCACGCGGTCTTCGTCGGGCCGAACGACCTGACGACGAACATGGGCATCCCCAACGAGTACGACCACAAAGACCTGATCGCGATCCTGAAGAAGATCATCGACGTTGCGGATCGGCACCATGTCGCGGCCGGCTGCTGGTTCGGCAAGCCGGACCAGGCGCTGCGCACCATTCGCCAGGGTGCGCGGCTGGTGGTCTACTCGAACGAAAGTTCGATGTTGCGCGATGCCATGAGTCTGGCGTTCGGTGAGTTGAAGAAGGGGTGAGTCGGCAAACAACGACTCAGCTGCTCGCGCTCCGATAGCTGTTCAGCGCGTAGCGAAACACGCGCCGGCTCACCCAGAGCATGAGCACGGTCGCCACGACGATGTACACGGCGAACCACGGCTCGAAGACCTTGACCATCGTCCGCGCCGGCACGTTGATGACCAGCATCACCGGGAACAGGAACGTGAAGAACCAGTGGATCGGCCCGCCCAGCGGCCCGGTGAAGACTTCCTTCGGGTAGCGCATCAGGCTGGTGAACAGCCACCACATCTCCAGCAGGCTCTGGTTGCGCACGAACCAGACTGCCGTCGCCGTCAGCATCACCAGGAAGCTGTAGGCCAGCAGCAGGCCGCTGAAAAACAGCGGCACGAACAGCACCACCTGGGCAACGGTCACCGGCCAGCCCAGTTGCACCAGGGCCGTGACCATCACGCCCAGCCCCATGAGCACGTTCGGCGCGGTGGACCAGTCGATGGCCCGGCAGGTGATGAGGAACTGCTCGTCGATCGGCCGGATCAGGAAGAAATCGAGGTCGCCGGTGCGGACCAGTTCGGAGAACTCGCTGCAATTCGAGAGGAACAGGGTTTCGATCAGCCCTTCGAGGGCGAAGTAGCAGCCAACGAAGAACAGGTACTCGGCCTCGCTCCAGCCGGCCACCACCGAGGTCTGCGTGAAGATGGTGCGGTAGAAGATGAGCAGGATCGACAGCCAGAGCACCTCGACGAAGATCTTCGCCAGGAAGTTGCCCCGAAAGGCCAGCTCGCGCGCCAGGCCGTAGCGGGCCAGGGCGAGGATCAGGCGGACGTAGCGGGCAGCGCCGGTCATCGCGTCAGCCTCCAAACGCGCTGTAGCGGTACAGCCCGATGCGGTACAGCACGCGCGACAGCAGGCAGAAGAAGACGCACCAGCAAACTTCGATCACCAAGCCCTTCACCAGCGCGGCCCCGCTGATCTTGCCCAGGAACACCGCCGCCGGAAAGTAGGCCAGGTAGCTGAAGGGCAGCGCCTTCAGCAGCGTGGCCCAGAAAGGCGGCAGCAGGTCGAGCGGGAACATGTGGCCCGACACGAAGAAGTTCAGCGTGTTGACCACGTAGAGCAGCGAGGTGACTTCGAGAATCCAGAAGCCCAGGCAGCCAATGCACGACTCGAAGTAGAAGCCGAGCACGAAGGCCATGCCCAGCGCGGCGAGGTACGCCGCCACGGTGGTGGCGTCGAGATGCTCCAGGTGAAAGTAATGGCGGCAGAGGTAGAACAGGATGCCATAGGGCAGCGCCGCCGTGACGATGTAGGCCGTCTTGTGGGCCAGGCGATAGGTCAGCAGATAGCCAAGCATGTCGATGGGTTGCAGCAGGTACTTCTTCAGCGAACCGTCGCGAATGCTGCGGGCAATGCCGCCGGCCAGCCCTGGCATGCTGGAGAACGCCCGGCTGATATGTACCAGCAGCAGGTAGGAGAGCATCTGGTCGAGGTCATAGCGCACGGTGCTGCCCAGTTCGGTCTGGCCGGACCCCTCGAAGACCGCGTGCCAGAGCAGGATGGTCGTGACCATCGGCAAGAAGCGGAGCAGCGTGCCGAAAAGGAAGTCGCCCCGGTACACCATCCGCTCGATGAGCGACACGCGGAAGATTCGCCAGTATTTCGAGACGGGGAAGGTCATCATCCTGATTGTACTGCAACTCATCCAAAAATACGGTGCCCCTCTCCCCTCGCGGGAGAGGGGCTTTTTTTGGACAGCCGGCGCGAACGCTCACGAAGCCGGCTTAATGCCGCTGGGTGCCATGCAGGCTTTGCGTGGGCATGGGAAGCTTGCGACACTTCCATGCCCACGCAAAGCCGTGGGCATGGCACCCAAGCCGCCGATTGAGCAAGCTGCCTCTTGCATCTGCACTATGGCGCAGTCTGATACTCCGACGCCAGCGTCTTCTTCTCGTCCACGTCGCCGCCGAGGTGGACTTGCTGATAACCGCCCTGGGCGCGGAAGTAGAAGATCAGCAGCAGGTACCCCAGGGCCATCGTCGCGGGGACGGCGGCGGTCCAGATCAGCGCCTGCCGACCGCCGTGCAGCGTGGCGTCCTTGACGGCGGGCCGGTCCTGGGACTCGAACGCCTTCGCGCCCTGCCACCAGACGTTGAGCTTTTCCAGGTTCTTGTCGTCGCTCAGCTGGCGGCCGGACTTTTCCAGGGCGGCGATGTCGGCCTGTAGCTGCGCGCCGTTGGAGTTCAGCGTCGCCACCTTGCTGCCGTCCAGGCCCGCGATGGGCGGGAAGAACAGGAAGCGGTTCTCATCGTTCGACCGATAGCGCTGATAGGTCTCCGGGGCCTTCTCCTGCAAGTAGTGCGAAGCGGCATAGTCCTGCTTGTAGCCGATGCCGGGGCCGCCGAGCAGACCGGCCGACAGCATGCCGACGCCGCCGATGGTGCCCAGCGTCAGCGCGCCGCCGCGCGGGTAGCGTTCGGAGACCACGCCGAGCATCGTCGGCCAGTAGAAGGTCTTGCCCAGGCCGTAGATGGTGGCGGCCACGATGAGCAGCAGCGCCCCGGAAACCGAGCCGAGCAGCAGCAGGCCGATGGTGCCGAGCACCGCGCTGCCGAACAGCAGGCCGAGCGGCGAAATCTGGTGAACGATCGGCCCGGCGAAGAAGCGCAGGGCGAACATCAAGCCCGAGGTCCAGATGAACAGCATCAGGCCGTAGGTCTTGTTGTCGAGAATGGTGCCGGTGATGTTGGTGATCCAGCTATCGGTGCCCAGCTCGACGTAGCCGACCATCGCGTGCAGCACGAGCAGGAACGCCAACATCCAGTGGCCCAGGCGGAAGCTGGAGAAGAAGCCAAACAAGCCAAGCAGCACGGCGGCGATGCCCCAGCCGACGATGGGATTCAAGCCCAGGCCGTTTTTCGGCTCGGTCATCCAGACGCCAAGCAGCACGACGGCCACCGCCGCGCCGAGCAGGCCGAGTTCCTGCATCATGCCTTCGAGCGTGATGCCCGCCGATTTGGCTTCCGAGCGCGGGAACGGCTGGCCCAGCATCAGCAAGCCGTACATCAGGGTCGGCACCAGGAACACGCCCATCTGGACTTCCCAGCGCGTGCCCGTCGCCTCGAAGATCAAGCCCATGACCGCGCCGAGGATCAGGCCGCCCGGCCAGCCGGCATGCAAGATGTTCAGCCAGTGGGTTTTGTTTTCCGGGTAGAGCGTGGCCGTCAGGGGGTTGATGACTGCCTCGCAGGTGCCGTTGCCCAGGGCGAATAGGAACATGCCCCAGTAGAGACACTGGAAGGTCGCCTCCTTGCCATAGGCATCGAAGATTGGCGTGGCGGCCAGCGTGACGACCGCGGAGGCGGTGTGCAGCAGGAAGGCCAGGATCATCAGCGGCCCGTAGCCGATGCGGTCGGCGAAGAAGCTGAGCGCGATGATGGTGATGCCAAAACCCACCAGCCCGCCGCCGGTGATGTTGCCCAGTTCGCCCTGGGTGAAGCCGAACTGCTGGCCCCAGTTGCCGAGGATGGACCCCCGGATGGAAAAGCCGATACCGGCGGCGATCAGGGTCAGGAAGCTGGCCCAGAAGAGGCGTTTGTCGGCGGTGCTGTGCATCGCAAATAGGCTCCGGCCAGGCTCACGGCATCCCGGTCGAGCACTGACCGACGGCGCGAGCTGGTGATGGTTGGGGTTCTGCGTGGGGTGAGAACGCCGGGAAAGGAAAATTCGTAACAGGTAGGCTGGGGGATGTCAAATGATTCTTGAGGCTGGCAGCAGTCGCCTGGCAAGGCTATCCGCTGCCTCTCCGTGGGCAGCGACTGGCGTTGAGTAGCGAGGGCGGGCTGGCAGCACGATTCAAGCCGGCGCGATTTTTCAGGCCAGTCAATAGGACTTTGCCAGTTTGGCAATCAATTGCGCAGTTGGATTGGAAAAGTGCGCGTTTTTTGTTCACTCCGCGGAACAGAGCCGTTCTATATTCGATGAAGGAAACGTGAAGCCACTTCGCCTTCGCCTGCCGCCCACCGCCCTGTCGCCTGCCGATATTCCGGAACAACAAGCTAATTCGCCGAAAGGACAACCTCTCCCATGTCGCTCCGTTCGTGGTCCCGGTTTCTGAAACCGCTGCCTCTCCGCGCGCCTCGCCCGTCTTCCCGGAAAAGCTCCCAGCATCGACCGGCCCGCAGCCGGCTCGCTCTGGAACAACTCGAAGACCGCAATCTGATGGCGGGCAACGTTATCGCCAATGCGACTGAACTGAAACTGTTGCTATCGCCCACGAACACCATCCGCGTCGCGGATTGCATCGAAATAACGACTCAGGTTGATATGTTCGCGGTCGAACTGGTCGCAGGTGACCGCCTAACGGTGGACATTGACGCCCAGAGCATCGGCAGCGGCCTGAATAGCCATGTACGACTATTCGACCTCGACGGCAACGAACTGGCCGCCAATGACGATTTCGACGGCCGGGACTCCCGCCTGACCTTCCAGGTGGTCCAGGGCGGAACATACTACATTGGCGTGTCGGCGGCGGGCAACGCGGCTTATGACCCCACCAGCACCGAACCTGCGCTCGGCGGGACGACGGTTGGGCATTTTGAACTGACGGTAAGCCGGATCAACGCGACGCCGGCCCCGGACCTGGTGGGCACCCGATTCGACGTGGTCCAGTCGAGTCTGGCGGGTCTGGACACGATCACCATACATTACACGGTCCAGAATCGGGGCGGAGCGACTACCGGCAATGGTTTTCGGGTAAACTTCGGCATTTCGACCGACAACCTTTTCTTGCCCGGTGTTAATGATCCCGATAACCCGCCCACCGACCCGATAGTATTCTTCGATTACTTGCTCACTTTCGCGGACCTGCCCACCCTGGCTGCCGGAGAGTCATTCGAGGGCACCATCGAGCTACAATTGCCCAATTTTCCGACGGACCCCTTCGCGGGCCCGGCCGACCCCGACGCGGATCCGATCCCGGCCTTCTTGCCGGGCGACCTGTACTGCGGCATGTTCATCGATCAGGACGAGCAGGTCGCTGGCGAGTCGAATATCGCGAACAACCACAACCAGCGGCGCGGCCTGGACTGGGACATCTTCCACTGGCTGGGCAAGGCAGTTGAGGTTGAGCCCAACGACAACTTGCCTGCGAGCATGGGCGCTGGTCCGGAAGCGCCGCCCGCCGACATGGTGGTCGGTCTGAATTCGCGCACGACGGGCAGCATCGGCGCGCCCGGCGACGTGGACTATTTTGCCGTGGCGGTTCCCGACGGGTTGTCCGGCCGGCTCCAGGTTACGGTGCGCGCCGCCGGCTTCGATAGCCGCGTTTCCCTGTTCGACAGCACTGGTAATCTGCTGGTCCAAAGCGACGCCGCGGCTATCGATAACGCGGACGACCTGATCGTGCATCACATCGCCGGTGACCGCGTGCTGAATCAGAATGCCACGGGGCGCTACTACTATTTGAAAGTCGAAGGGCTCCAGGGCGGCACGGGGTCTTACGAACTCACCGTGGAATTCGACCTGGCCCGGCCGCCCTTTGGCTCCCTGGTGGTCGATCCCAGCAATCCCTTCTCGCTCGAGAGCCCGACGCAATGGCTCAGCGGCGATCTGAACAACGACGGCATTCTCGACCTGGTCGGCGCGGACATCAGCGGCATGGCGGGCGGAATGATCTACGTGCTGCTCGGCCTGGGCGACGGCAGCTTCCGCGATGTCTTGCCCGCGCAAGACGGCATGCCCGAACTAAACTTCCGTTCTCTGCATTTCAATTCCGGCGCGATAGTGCAGGGCCTCGCCCTGACCGACTTCAACGGCGATAACCATTTGGACCTGGCTATTGTCGGAGAAACCCAGGCGACGGTCTTTCTCGGCGACGGCACCGGCCGGTTCGTTTCGTTCGGACAGCAATCCACGGGGATCGTCACGCCGCTAGACGGCCATCTGTTCGTCTCCGGCGTGGTGACGGGCGACTTCAACCACGACGGCATTCTGGACCTGGTGCTGTCGGCCAATGACTTCACGGTCGGCGGCCAGGTGCAGCCACGGATTGTTCTGCTGGCAGGCGCAGGCGACGGCACCTTCACCACCACCACCATCGAGACTGGCGCGCGCGCCACCGCCCGCGCCATCCTCAGCGGCGACTTCGACGGCGACGGCATCACCGACCTGGCGGTGCTGAGCAGCGATCCGCCCGCCGGTATGCTGCCGGACGCAGAGGCCCCGCGCGACCCGACGCTCAACGTCCTATTGCTCCATGCCGACGGTACGCTCAAGAGGGAAGTGGTCGTCGCCTTGCCAACGGCCCAGCTCGTCGGCTTGGTGCGGGGGGATTTCAACGGTGACGGCATCCTTGACCTGGCGGCGGCCAGCCAGGAAACGGACGAGGTCCTGGTCTTCCGGGGCAACGGCGACGGCAGCTTTCGGGCGGCGCTGCGTTTCGCGGTCGACGACGGCCCGGCGAGTTTGCAGGTCGCCGATGTGAACAACGACGGCCGCCTGGACCTGGTCACGGCCAATTCCGCCGTCCGCGATTTCTTCTCGGGCATGGCAGGACCGCAGGGCAACGTGCCCAGCACGGTGTCCGTGCTGCTGGGCAACGGCGACGGCACATTCCAGGCCGCGCGCACCTTCACGCAGCTGTTCGTGGCTGGCGAACGTGCCTTGCGGGACGGGTTGCTGCTCGCCGACCTCAACGGCGACGGTCTGGTCGATGTGGTCGGCACGGGCGGGCGCGGCGCGGTCTACCTGGGCCGGGGTGACGGTACTTTTCAGAATCTGCCGCGCTTCAATACGGGCAGCGCGCCGGGCGCTGCCGTGCTGGGCGACTTCAACAACGACGGCCGGCTCGACATAGCCACGGCGAACGGTTTTTCCGCCGACATTTCGATCCTGCTCGCGCAGGGCGACGGCACGTTCCAGACCGAGATTCGCGTGCCGCTGTCCCACCGGCCGAATAGCATCGCCGTGGGGGACTTCAACCGGGACGGCCGGCTCGACCTCGCCACCGCGGGCGGCGACGGCGGCGGCGTGTCCGTGGTTTACGGCCTAGGCGACGGCACCTTCGGCCAGGAGCGGAACTTCGCCGCCGGCACGAACCCCGGTTCGCTGATCACGTTCGACTTCAACGGGGATGGCCTTCTCGACCTGATCGTCGCCGATGTCGGCAGCGTCGTCAGCAGCAGCGATCCGATGACGCCACAGGAACAGCTGTTCCTGGGCCATACCATCACGGTGCTGCTGGGTCGGGCCGACGGTACATTCCAATCCGGCTCGACATTCAACGTAGACGATTTTGTGCTCGCGGTGGCGCAGGGCGACATCGACGGCGACGGCCGCACGGACCTGATCGTCCTGAGCGAAGCCTCGCCGGGCACACCTGACCACCGGGCGAGCGTAACCGTCTTCTTCCGCAACAGCAACGGCACGATCCGCGCGCAGACCACCTTCCAACTCGACACCTCGTTCGCCGGCTTCGACGTCAGCCAGCCCACCATCGGCCTGCGGTTCCCGGTGCTCGGGCCGCCCGCGGTCGCGGACCTCAACGACGACGGCTTCGTCGACATTCTGACGATGCGCGAAAACGGCACGTCGCTGGTCGCGTTTCTGGGCGCGGGTGACGGCACGTTTACGGTCCGGGAAATCAGCGGCATCGGCTCGAATGCGCCGGGCGCCCACATTGGCGGTCTGCTCCTCACAGACCTGGACGGCGACGGCGACCTGGACATTGCCTTTGGGGCTAACCCCGGCGATACGGGGAACAGCAATTCCTTCCCATCCATCCGGGTCTTCCTTGGCGAAGGCCAGGGAGCCGATTGGGTAGTGCAAGGATTTGGCGGCGAATTCGTGGTCGGGCAAGACCCGCTGACCCTCCTCACGGGTGATTTCAACCAGGACGGCCGCCCCGACCTAGTGACCACGAATGCCGGCGGCAGCGACGTGACCTTGCTGCTGGGACTGGACTTCCAAGATCAGGGTCCGGCCGTCGGCGGCCTGCGCTTTCTGCCGGCCGATGCCCTGGCCAACGCGGTGCATTCCGTCCCGATCGTGGCCGACCTGGACGGAGACGGCATCGACGACGTGGTGATTCTCGACCGTTCCGGCAACATCCAGTTCCGGCGCGGACTGGTCGCGCAGGGCGCGTCGTTCGCACCGCCGGTGGTCATCAACGCGGGCTTCGCGGCGCGCGATGTCGCCCTGCTGGAAACGGCCGACGGCCCGCGCCTGGTCGCCGTGGACGCGGTGGGCGACACCGTAGCCGTCTACGAGTATGACAAGGACAGCAAGAGCTTCGCGCGCTCCCAGGTGCTCGGCACGGGCGGCACCCTGCCGACGCGCATCGTCGTCGGCAACCTGCGCGGCGACGCCGACGGCCGCGCCGAAGATGTCGCGGTCCTGAACACCCTGTCGCGCACGGTGTCCATCTTCCTGGCGACTGACGGGGTGTTGGGGCCGCCCGCAACCGTCAACCTGGGCAACTTCACTCAGATTCCGCCGGACGTGCCGCCGGGCATGGAGATCGTCCCTCAACCACTGGAATCAGGCTTCTCCGACCTGGTGCTGTCCCGGCGGGCTGACGGCACGCTGGACCTGCTGGTTACCAACGGCTTCGCGGGCGACCTGTCCGTGCTGGTCAATGACGGCGCGGGCGGCTTCACCGCAGGCGGCCGCTTCCGCGCGGGCCTGGGACTGGGCGGCCTGGGCACGCTGCTGTCCTTCGACCCGAACAATCCCGTCGGCATGCCGGGCTTCCGCACGCTCGCCCGCGAACTATCGGGCGTCGTTGCCAGCGGCGACTTCAACGGCGACGGCATCGGCGATGTGGTCGTCAGCAACCCCGGCACGCGCAGCCTGGAGTTGGTATTCGGCCGCGGACCCGGCAGCTGGACCAATCCCGTGCGACTCGCGAGCGACCTCGCAGTCCGGGTCCTCACGGTCGGTCTGCTCAACGCCGATGGGCACCTGGACATTGCCGCCGTCGACGAGGGCGGCGCGCTGATTGTCTTCCTGGGCGACGGCAACGGCGGCTTCACCGAAAAGATCGGCCAGAACGCCTTTGGCCTGGACGCGCGCCTGACGGTCGGTGCCACTACCTCCGGACTGACCGTGCGGGACGTGAACGGTGATGCGGCACCCGACTTGCTGGTGGGCAACGAGCAGGGCGATCTGCTGGTCCTGTTCGGCCAGGGCGACGGCACCTTCGTCTCGCCGCGACCGCCCGGCCAGAACATCCCGCTGGCCGTCACGGACCTCGACGGCGACGGCAAGGACGACTTCATTTATGCCAGCCAGTCGCTCGACCGGGTTTCGGTCCAGTTCGGCGGCAGCGCCCCGATGGTCTTCCAGAACGCGGCCAACGGCATTCTCGCCCCAGGCGCCGTGCGCCTGGCCGACGTCAACGGCGACGGCATCGCCGACTTGATCGTCGCCAACAGCGGCGCCAACAACGTCCGGATCTATCTGGGCAATGCCGCCGGCACGTTCGGGGCGACTCCCGGCGAAGTCTTCACCTACGATGTGGGCACCAACCCGGTCAGCATCACGGTGGCGCAAGTCAATCCGGGTACGGGCGCGGGATTGGACAACTTCGTCGACCTAGTCGTCGCGAACCGCGGCTCCAACGACATTACTATCCTGCTCGGCAACGGCGACGGCACGTTTCGCAACGGCCCGCGGCTGGTCAACGCTGGCGTTGATCCGGCCACGGGCGCGCAGGTCGGCTTCGCGCCCACGTCCACGGTGGTCGAGGACGTGGACGGCGACGGCACGCCGGACATCCTGGTCAGCTTCAGCGGGTCGAACAACGTCGGCTTCATTCAGGGCGCCGGCGCGGGGGCGTTCCGCGACAACCAGACCAGCTTTACCGGCGTCGGCGCCGCCCCTGGCCTGATCGTGCCCCTGGGGCCAGGCCGCTTTGCCAGCCTCAACTTCGGCGCCAACAGCATCACCATTCTGTCGAGCTTCGCCGGCAATCAGTTCCAGCGGCAGACGGTGGCTACCCGCGGCTTCGGGCCGAGCAGCGCGCTGGCTGGCGACTTCAACGGTGACGGCCGCACCGACCTGCTGGTCGGTAGCAGCGGCGACGGCCTGATCGAACTCTTCCTGGACGACGGTGGTGAGTTGCTGGCGTCGGGCTTCCTCGACACCGACCTGAACATCTCGGCGATGGCCCTGTCGGTCATCGAGGGCAGCCGGGTGTTCTACGTCACCAGCGACGGCATCGAGCGGGCGTTCGCCTTCTCGCTCGACCAGTTCATTGGCGAGGAGCGCGGCACGGTGGCTGACCTGGGCGACAACAACGCGGTGGGCATCATCGCCGCCCTGGTCGCCGGCAGCGGCGAACTGGACGGGGCCGACTTCTTCGGCGGCAGCGACGGCGAGACGGTCAACTTCGGCGAACTGCTGTTCTTTTCGGGCGACGGGGCCTTCGAGGGCGGCACGGGGGCGGGCGGCTACACTCCAGCGGAGGCACTCGCACGCTTGCGGGAACTGGTCCAGCTGTTCATCGAGGAAACCGTTGTCGCCTTCACCGCCGAGGGTGCCAGCTGGGAATTGCTCCTGCAAGCCACCCAGGAGTTGTTGCACTACGCGGCCGCCGTGCCCGAGCAGGCCGCCGAGGTTTTTGGCTGCTGGCGGACGGTGGTCGCCCACCTGCGGCTGCCGGACATCGGCGAGGAAGCCGTCGGTCGCTTGCTGGCGGCCGGCTCCTCGTGGATGCAGTCAGGCCAGCTGGCCGGTGCCGAACCGGAAGCCGCGGCCCTGGTGGATGCCGCGTTCCGGGACGGCTTCCTGGAAGGGAGTGAATTCGCGGACGTGCTGTTCCAGGAAACGCTGGCGGGCTGCCCGGCGGAACTGCCGCAGGCTTGCGGCGCGACCTGGCAAGAGTGGTTGCCCGCGTCCTTGCTGGCCTGCGGCCTGCCCGGCTGGTTGGTGCGCGAAGCGATGCAGCGCGACGAGCAACCGCGTCGGCGCGGCACGGTTTCATGCTGAAGTATGCGGTCCGCAGCGCGCCTGCTTTTTTAGCAGCCGGGAGCGGCGTTCGTCCGTACTCTGGTACTCTGAATCGGAGTTCGGTTCGACGCTTATAATCCGGCTTCCCGCCATGAACATTGCCGATGTCCGTGCCTGTTTTCCCGGCTTGCGACAGCAGACCTTCCTCGACGCCGCCTGCGTCAGCCTGATGCCGGTGCAGGCCGAGGAAGCCATGCGCCGGCTGGGCCAGGACTTGCTGAGGTGTCCGGCGCGCGACGCTTCCGCGCATCACATCGCGCTGGATCGCTCCGCGCCGCCCGCCCGGCAGGAGATCGCCCGGCTGATCGGCGCGCGGCCCGACGACATCGCCCTGATCGAAAGCACGACCCAGGGACTGCAAGCCGTCGCCGCCGCCGTACCGCTGCGTCGGGGCGACAAAGTGCTCGTCGGCGCGACGGAGTTCCTCGGACTGGCGGTGCCGTGGATCGGCCGGCAGGCCCAGGAAGGCTTCCAAATCGCCACGGTGCCCTGCCCGGACGGCCGATTGCGGATCGACGACTTCGCCCGTGCCGCCGACGCGACGACGCGCCTCATCCTGCTGAGTAGTGTGCAGTGGAGCACCGGCTACCGCGCCGACCTAGCGGCGTTTGCGGAGTTCGCCCGCGCCCGCGACATCGTGCTGGTCGTGGACGCCATCCAGCACGTCGGCGCGATGCCGCTCGAGGTGGAACAGACGCCGGTCGATTTCGTCGTCGCGGGCGGGCACAAATGGCTGAATGCCCCGGTCGGCCGCGGCTTCCTCTACGTGCATCCCCGCATGGTCGAACGGTTGACGCCGCCAGCCTGGGGGTATCTGAACATTGCCGAACCGCCGGAAGGCTGGGCCGAGTATTTCGGCACGCCCACGATTCCGGCGGTGCGCGACTACGACTTCGTCGGCACGGCGCGGCGCTTTGAAGTGGGCGGCACGGCCAACTACCCCGGCAACGTGGGGCTGGCCGCGTCGGTGAAGCTGATCAATGCACTCGGTCGAACAACGATTGAAACGCATATCCTGCAACTGACCGACCTGCTGTTCGACCGCTTACGTGCGGCGGGGGCCACCGTGGTCAGCGTGCCCGAACCGGCGGCGCGCTCCGGCATCGTCAGCTTCACGCTGGGAGACGGCGTCGAGCGCGATCGGCAGTGCTTGCAACAATTGCTCGACCGACGGATTCTCGTGTCGCAGCGCTACACCGCCGGCATCGGCGGGCTGCGCGTATCGATTCACTTCTTTAATTCCGCGGAAGATGTCGAACGGCTGACGACGGCGGTGCGCGAGGTAAAAGCAAAGAGTTGATTGGTTCGTAGTTCCGCCTTCAGGCGGCGGAGCGACTCGCCGGCCGAAGACGGAACTACGAACTTTGCAACCACGACCTATTCTTCCTCTTCGGAGCGTCGCCGGGTGGCGTCGCGGTCGTTGGCGTTCATGCCGGCGGAACTGTAGCGGCCAAAGTTCTCTTCCTTCGTGTGCGCCTCGTCGGGGTTCGCGCGCAACTGCTGTTTGAAGTCGTGCCGGCGATGTTTGCTGCCGGCCCGCTTGATGGTCCGCTTCAACTCGCGGTACTTGCGTTTTTCCTGGTCCATGTTGCACGGACACTCCAGGGCGGGAAAGGTTCAGCCGGCGGTGCGGCTTGGCCGGGCAAACACCGACTGGTAACTTATTGGCATGCTACATGAGGCACGAATTGGGTGCCATACTGGCACAGTTCCTTGAATGCCGACGGCCACTTCACTGTTTTTCATACCGCACCACCAGCTTCGGGTCCAGAATGTCGTAACGCAGCAAACCCTGGAGTGCGCAATACCGAATCAGGCAGCGGGCCACAGGGTCGGAGACATCGCATGCGAGCAAGGTGTAACGACACACCACTTCCTGCGGGCGACGGTCTTCAATCCGGAGGCGGAGGACCGGGGCACCCGGTCGGGTTGCTGCCGATGCCGTGACTCGTGGCCCGATTTCCACCTCGCCGTGGTCATTGAAGCCCGCCTCCCTGTCCCGCAGTGCTGGTTCGTTCGGCTCTGGTTCCGCCACGGTGCCCGTCTCGGTGTTGGGCCCTGGAGTCGGCTGCGCTTGCTCTGGTGCTTTGAGCCCGCGGGAAAGTCTGGTCCGTCGTCCGACTCATCCTCGGAGAGCAAGGCAACCAGGCGCGCCCACAGCGGCCCCGTAGAAAGTTTGCGCCGGAGCAGAAACTCGCAACGGCGCAGTCACCTGTTGCTACAGCGGCTCAAGCCTGGTTCATGGAAAGGTGGCAAAACCCCAGTATTTTGCCCCTCCGAGCCGAATTGCTGATTCTCTCCCGACTGCCCTTGATCCGTCGCACCCCGCTTTGGCAGACTCGAACTTGCCGCAGCACCCTGCTCGGACAGACTCTCACCCGAAAAATGCGTCCCGACATTTTTTCGGATTTCCGGTCCATCCCGCGCCGCATGTGCAGTTAGCCCTGTGAACAGATCGTCTGCCAGCCTGCCGCTGTCCCCCCCAGGGATGCTCGCCGCCGGGAGAATCGAACCATGCTCCGTCCCGCCTCGGTGATCGCCGTGCTGTGCGCCTTTGCGATGGCGTCGGTCGTGTCAGCCGAACCCTTGCACCGGGAAATCGACCGGCTGATCGCCGCCAGGGCCGGCGACGTTCCCGCCGCGCGCCCGGCCGACGATGCCGAATTCCTGCGCCGCATCTACCTCGACCTGGCCGGTCGCATCCCTTCGGTTCAGGAGGCCCGTGCTTTTCTGGATGACGAGTCGACCGACAAGCGCGCGCAGCTGATCGACCGCTTGTTGGCCAGCCCGGACTATCCGCGGCGGATGCAGGAGCAATTCCATGTGATGCTGATGGAACGGCTGGGCGATCATCCGGAATGGCAGAAGTACCTGCGGGAGTCGTTCGCGGCGAACAAGCCGTGGGACCAGCTGGCCCGAGAGATCCTCGGCGGTGGCCTGCAAGATGGGCAGCCGAAGGGCGCGGCCTTCTTCTACGCCAAACGGCTGGAGAACTACGGCCAGAACCCGGTCGATTACCCCGGCCTGACCCGCGACGTGGGCCGCCTGTTTCTCGGCATGGATCTGGCCTGCGCCCAGTGCCATAACCACCTGTTCATCAAGAGCTACAAGCAAGCTGACTTTCAGGGGCTGCATGCGTTCTTCCAGAACACCTTCCTGGCGGGCGGACTGAACATCGGCGAGAAGCCGACCACGCAGAAGCTGGGCTTCCAGTCGGTCTTCAAGAAGGAACCGCTGGAGACGGCCCCGCGCGTCCCCGGTCTGCCTGAGCTGGAACTGCCCGCCATCGAGAAGGGCAAGGAGTTCATCAAGGCCCCCGATCCCAAGACCAAGGCGCCAGGGGTACTCCGCTTCAGCCCGCTGGCCAAACTCGCCGAGCAGCTGCCGACGGCCGAGAACGCCGCCTTCAGCAAGAACATCGTCAACCGCCTGTGGTGGGTGATGCTGGGCCGGGGCCTGGTCCACCCGCTGGACCTGCACCACGCCGACAACCCGGCTTCGCATCCCGAACTGCTCGACCTGCTGGCGAAAGAGTTCGTGGAACACAAGTACGACATCCAGTGGCTGCTGCGCGAACTGGCCCTGAGTCAAACCTATCAGCGGTCGAGTGTGCTGCCCAACGCCGCCGAACCGCCGTCCCCCGCGCTGTTCCTGGTGGCCCACGAGAAGCGCGTCTCAGCCGAGCAGCTGCTGCACAGCATGCTGGAAGCCACGGGCGAGCGAGCCAACGTCAAGGAGGGAACGGCCCTCGACCAGTTGCAACTCAAGTTCCTGCGGGCCTTCGCCAACCCGCGCCGCGAGCCGGAAGACACCTTCAATCCGTCGCTGAAAGCGGCGTTGTTCGTCCTCAACGACGACACGGTCCTGGGCTGGCTGAACCCCAAGTCGGGCAACCTGGCACAGCGCCTGGCGGACCTCCAGGACGCCGACAAGCTGGCCGAGGAGCTATACCTGAGCGTGCTCGCCCGCCGCCCGACGGGCCTGGAGAAGCAAGAGGTCGCCGCCTACTTGATGAAGAAGGGCGACCAGCGCGAGCAGGCCATCAAGCATCTGGCCTGGGCGCTGCTGGCCTCGACGGAGTTTTCCGTGAATCATTGACGCAATTGGCGGGCTTTTCCGGGCAGTGGTAGAATGTCTTTGAAGCTGTTTCATCCGAATTTTCAGGGTGACGACGCAGATGAGCACATTACCCGCACGAAACGGCAAGGGCATCGGTAAGCCCGCCTGGGACATTGCCAAACTGTATCCGGCTCAGGGGTATTGGGATGAGGACGAGTACCTGGCGCTGGAAACCAACTGGCGTGTCGAGTTCGACGACGGATTGATCGAGGTCTTGCCGATGCCGACCACCGCGCATCAGTTGACCGTTCTCTTTCTCTATCGCATGCTGTTCGCCTTTGTATCCGACCGTAAGTTGGGGACGGTGCTCGCTGCTCCACTGCCCGTACGCACCCTGAAGACCAAATATCGAGAACCGGATGTGATCTTCCTTTTCGCCAAACACATTGCCCGCCGAGGAAACCAATTCTGGCAAGGCGCCGACCTGGTGATGGAAGTGGTTAGTAAGGGCAAGAAGGAACGGCAGCGCGACCTGGTGCTGAAACGCAAGGAATACGCGGCGGCGGGCATTCCCGAATACTGGATCATCGATCCCGAAAAAGCACAAATCGTCGTGTTGAAATTGTCGAAGGACAAGTACGTCGTCGCAGGACAGTATGGTACAGGCGAAAGCGCCAAGTCGGTCCTGCTGCGCGGCTTTGAAGTGGATGTCGCCGCAGCACTGGCGGGCGAATGAACTTGCAACCAATCGAGCGCGCAACGCAGGGAGACTGACTGTGAACTTTTCCAGGCTCTGCACCCCGAACGAGCATCTCATCAACCGCCGCCAGTGGCTCGGCGGCACGGCAGCCGGCTTGTTGGGCCTGGCTTGCCCCACCTTGGCCGACGAATTGAAAAAGAAAGCCAAGCAGGTGCTGTTCGTCTGGCTCGATGGCGGCCTCAGCCAGCTGGAGAGTTGGGACCCGAAGCCGAACACGCAATTCGGTGGGCCGTTCCGCGCCATACCAACGGCGGTGCCGGGCATCCAGGTCAGCGAGTTGCTGCCCAGGACCGCCAAGCAGATGCAACACCTGGCCATCGTCCGCAGCCTGTGCACCAAGGACAACTCGCATTCGGCCGGCGTGGCTCGCATCCAGCGCGGCGACCCGAAGAATCGCGGCGTGACTTATCCATTCTTTGGCTCGGCGGTGGCCAAATGGCTCGGCGCTGGTGAGAGCGGCCTGCCGCCCTACATCTGGATCAAGCCCGGCAGCGGCGGCTTCATCCCCGAGGATGCCGGCTTCCTGGGCCCGAAGTACGGCGCGCTGGCGCTGGGCGACGGCAAGCCGCCGGAGAACCTGCTGCTCAACAAGTCGCTGACCGAGGCCGACGACATCGAACGCAACGAACTGCGCGCCAAGCTCGATCAGCGGTACGCCGAGCAGCGCCGCCGCGAGGTGGTCGAGGCCCAGCAGTACATCTTCGACATGGCCGCCCAGCTGCGCAAGCATCGGGCGATCTTCGACCAGTCCACCTTCGCGCCGAAGGATGTGGAGCGCTACGGCAGCCATGAGTTCGGCCGGCACATGCTGCTGGCGCGGCGGGTGCTTGAAGCGGGCGTCCGCTTCGTGAAGGTCAACAGCTACGGGTGGGACACCCACGGCGACAACTTCAACGGCCATGCCAACCTGGTGCCCAAGGTCGATCAGGCGTTTGCATCGCTGATCGAAGACCTCGCCGACCGCAAGATGCTCGACAATGTACTGGTCGTGATGATGTCCGAGTTCGGCCGCACGCCGCGCATCAACGGCCACATCGGCCGCGACCACTGGCCGGAAGCCTGGTCGCTGGTCATGGCGGGCTGCGGAGTGAAGCGCGGCGTGGTGGTCGGCAAGACCAACAACCTCGGCACCTACGTGGACGGTCCCGAGCACGACATCGGCCACCTGTTCCACACCTGGTTCAAGGCACTGGGCGTCGATCCGCAGAACAACGAATACGACAACAACCGCCAGCCGTTGCCCATCGCTCATGACGACTGCCAGCCGATTGCCGAGTTGCTTTCCTGATCTGCCCGGTTGCGGTTTAGCACGGAACCGCTCGCGGTTTAGCAAGGACCATCCCCATGAACGACCCGAAGCAGCTCTCGCAGAAATTCCTGCCGAAGGAAATCAAGCAACTGAAGACGGACCGCCAGATGTGCATCGTCCGCTTCAGCCCGGACGGCAAGCAGCTGGTCGCGGGCGGCCAGGACGCCCGCATTCGCCGCTGGGACGAGCAGTTCAACGAACTGCCCGCCCTCGAAGGCCACGGCGGCTGGGTGCAAGTGCTCGCCTTTGCGA
>JAEUIF010001248.1 GCA_016795185.1 Planctomycetia bacterium
CGGCTTGGCGTGGGCATGGAGCACTCGCAAGCTTCCCATGCCCACGCCGAGCCGTGGGCATGGCACCCAGTTCCTTCCCGTTGCACAACAGGTCGCTTGAGCCCGCATTAAGTGCAATTCTGGGGGGCGTTGAATCGCACACCCTTCCGGCGCTTCATTTCCGGTATGTCGGGCGCACCAGACGGTTTCTGGGGCCGCCACTCTGCCACGTGGCAGAGTGGCGGACCTGGTTTCAGTACGTCGGGCTTTCCAGCCCGACTGTAGCACCGGAGACGGGCACACCTTCAATGGCGAACGGCCGGCACGGCCAATCGCCAGCGCTTCGGTCGGGCTAGAAAGCCCGACGTACTGCCGCACCGCCGACTTGAATCAAAAACCGCGAAAAAAAGCGCCGTCGCCGGCATTTCCCCCTTCATTCGGCAAATCCGGAATTCCGATACTCAGGTAGAGCAACGTCCGCCTCGAGCGGCGGCGCTGTCCCGCCACCGTCCGCCGCCTGCGTTGAACTCGCACCCCGCCGCACACGACCTCCGGAATCATCCACGGATCGACTACCGCACGCCGCCATACGGGCGCAGCGCCGTGACTTCGTATACCCGAAGAGGGAAGCCCCATGACAGGCAAGCTGGTTCGTTCGGTGCTCTCGCTGGCGCTGTGCGGTGGGCTGGCCAGCCCCGCCGGAGCGCAACAGCCCGGCATGGCGTTCCCTTACTGGAACGCGCCGGCCCCGCAGGCGCTGCCGATGCCCGTCGCGCCGGTCTACGCCCCACCGCAGCGCATCGTGCAGATTCCCGTGCTGGTTGGGTCCACGGATTACACCCGCGTGAACCTGGCCGAACCAGCGCCCGACGCGGCGGCTCCCCAGGCCGCCGAGAAGGCCGTCCCGCCGACCGCGACGGAACGCCCCGTGCTGCCGCCCGCCACGGATACCTACACCTACTCCCGCTGCGGTGGCCAGGCAGGCTGGTCGGCGGGCGCTGGGGCCTACATCCTGAAGCCGATGCTGTCCGACCGGACGGCCTTCGTCACCACCGCACCGCTGGCCGGCGCGAACCCGGTGACGACCGTCACGCCCTTCGACTGGAACTTCAGCGTCTCGCCCCTGGTCTGGCTCGGCTACACCGGCGAGAACGGTCTGGGCGTGCAGTTGCGGTGGTTCCGGTTCGATCATGCTTCCGACAGTGTTGGTACGTCGAACCCGGATGTCATTAATGGGATTCGGCAGGCGCCCGGTCTGCCCGATCCGGAAACGCAGGCGGGCGGCCCGATTGTTGGCCTGAGCCTGTTCCAGTCGCCGACCACCGCACCTGGCGACGTGCTGACCTTCGGCAGCGATATCCGCATCGAAACCCTGGACCTGGAACTGACGCGGCGCTTCACGGCTCGCGAGGGGGCGCTCTGGGTGTCGGGCGGGGCGCGCTACTTGCAATGCGCGATGGATTACAACGGTGTGCTGGTCAACCCCGCCGTGCCGATCACGGAAACGGTGTCGTTCGGCCATAACTTCTACGCGGCCGGCCCGACGCTGGCCTTCGGCGGCTACTGGTATCTCGATACGAACCGCTGGGCCGTCATCCTCAATACGCGCGGCTCGCTACTGGTCGGCAACAGCCGGGAGAACTTCACCTCGGCCCAGCTGGACGTGGCTTCGCTCTCGAACTTCTCCACGCAACTGGACGATGCGGTCGTGCCCATCGGCGAGATCGAGCTGGGCCTGGCGTGGACGCCCGACCTCGGCAACGTGGCGACCATCGTGCAGGCGACCGTGGTGAATCAGACGTACTTCGGCGTCGGCAGCCCGTCCTCGACCGACGGCGACCTGAGCCTGTTCGGTTTCCAGGTGTCATTCGGCTTGGGATATTGAAAGTCCGATCTAAAGAGTCTG
>JAEUIF010001267.1 GCA_016795185.1 Planctomycetia bacterium
CTTGGACCCGTCCGGGCCCCCCCGGGCCCGGATTGCACCAGGGCGCGGGGGGGGCGTCAGCCCGCTGTGCCCGGGTGGCAACCCCGGGCTGCCGCCCGCCGCTCGCCAGGAAAACCAGGCATGAACCCATCGCACTACGACGCGATCGTCCTCGGACTGGGCGGCATGGGCAGCGCCGCGGCCTTCGAGCTAGCGCGGCGCGGCCGGCGCGTGCTGGGCCTCGAACAGTTCGCGCTGGGCCACGACCGGGGCAGTTCGCACGGCCAGACGCGCATCATCCGCCAAGCGTACTTCGAGCACCCCGACTACGTGCCGCTACTGCGCCGCGCCTACGAGCGCTGGTACGAGCTGGAACAACTTCAGGGCCAGCACCTGTTCACCGAATGCGGCGGGCTGAACATCGGCCTGCCCGATGGTGAGCTGATTGCCGGCGTGCGCCGCTCGGCAGCCGAGCACCACCTGCCGGTCGAGGAACTCTCGGCGGACGACATCCGGCAGCGTTACCCGCAGTTCCGCTTCGACGACCGCTACGTCGGCGTCCTGGAACGCAATGCCGGTTTTCTCTACGTCGAAGCCTGCGTGCAGGCCCATTGCGCCGCGGCCCGCGCTGCCGGTGCTGACCTCCGCCCCGAAGAACCGGCGCTGGCCTGGGAGTGCGACGGCCAGGGCGTCACCGTTACCACGAAGCAGAGAACGTACCGCGCCGCGCGGCTCGTCGTGACGGCGGGTTCGTGGGCCGGGACCATCCTGCGCGACCTGGGGTTGCCGTTGACCGTGCGTCGCAAGGTGCTGCTCTGGTACGCCACGGCCGACGACACCCGCTTTCGCCGCAACGTCCTGCCGATCTACATGGCCGAAACTTCGGCTGGCTTCTACTACGGCTTCCCCGTGCTCGACGGGCACGGCCACAAGGTCGCCCGCCACGACGGCGGCGACATCGTCACCGATCCGCTGACGGTCAATCGGACCATCGCGCCGGCCGACGAGGCCGACTGCCGGCAGTTCCTCACGGAGCATCTGCCGGGCGTCAACGGGCCGCGCCAGGACGGCCGCGTCTGCCTGTACACGCTGACGCCCGACAGCCATTTCATCATCGACCTGCACCCGCACCATCCGCAGGTGGCACTGGCCGCCGGCTTCTCCGGCCACGGCTTCAAGTTCGCCTCGGTGGTGGGCGAGATCCTCGCCGACCTCGCGGATCATGGCCGCACCGCGCTGCCCATCGGTATGTTCCGCTTGAAGCGCTTCGCATGATTTGTTGCTGGCGATTCGCGGGGATTTTTGTATCGTGGTCCTTCAGACTCGTTGCATCACCCGCCTTCGGATTCTCGCTGGGAGCTTGCCATGAAACTGACGCGCTTGATCCTATCGCTGCTCGCCCTCGCCGTGCTGACGGGCGTGGCCTACGTGAATCAGGTCACGGAAACGTCCGGCACCAAGATGGCCGCCGCCGCCGAGAAGTTCTTGTCCACGCTCAGCGCCGAGCAGAAGGCCCGCGCTACGTTCGGCTTTGACGACAAGGAACGCCTCAACTGGCACTTCATTCCGCTGGAGAAAGATAAAAAATCGACCCGCAAGGGCCTGCCGCTCGAAGACATGAGCAAGGAGCAGAAGGAAGCGGCCCTGGAAATCCTCCGGGCCGGCGCGGGCGCGGAAGGCTTCACCAAAGCGACCACCATCATGGCGCTGGAAGGCATCCTGCTGGAAGCGGAGAAGGGCAGTGGGCCGACCCGCAACCCGAACTGGTACTTCTTCACCGTCTTCGGCGCACCGTCGAAGACCGGCCAGTGGGGCTGGCGGGTGGAAGGGCATCACCTGTCGCTGAACTTCACGATGGACAAGGGCGCGGTGGTTTCCGCGACGCCGGCCTTCTTCGGCGCGAACCCGGCCCTGGTGCAGAATGGCGACAAGAAGGGCCTGCGTCCCCTGCCCGAAGCCGAGGCGCCCGTGAAGGAACTCTTCGACGCGCTGACCGACGACCAGAAGACGGTCGCGGTGCAGGCCAAGGGCTTCCCCGAAGCCGGCGCGAAGACGACGCAGCACAAGGGCGAGCCGGTCGGCCTGCCGGGTGAGAAGATGAACGACAAGCAAAAGGGCCTGCTGTTCAAGGTCATCGAGGGCTACGCCCAGCGCATGGCCCCGGACGTGGCGGCGGCACAAATCGCCGAGGTCAAGCAGGCCGGACTGGACAAGGTCTACTTCGCCCTGAGCGGCACGCCGGGCCAGCAGGGCAAGGGCTACACCTATCGCGTGCAGGGGCCGACCTTCATCATCGAGTTTCTGAACGAGCAGGCCGACGGCTTCAAGAACCCGGCGAACCACATCCACAGCTCGCTGCGGAACCTGAAGGGTGACTTCGGCCTGTCGGCTGGTAAGTAATCGTTGTTTGGGTCTGTACCGAAAGCACGCGAAGCCGCGAGCGGAGCCATCCCCGCTTGCGGCTTCGCGTGCTTTCTGGAAGTCCCGTAGGGTGCGTCTAGTGCAGGTGCAAGAGACCTCCTGCTCTATCGGAGGTTTGGGTGCCATGCCCACGGCTTTGCGTGGGCATGAGAACCTCGCAAGCGTCCCATGCCCACGCAAAGCCGTGGGCATGGCACCCAACAATACTATCCATTGCACAACAAGTCCCTTGTTCATGCACTAGCCCGCAGGGCGCAGCCGCACCTGAAGCGCCGGATATTCGCCGCGCCGAGATCACCAAAAGGATCGAACCGCGGAATGGCTTTCTCTTTTCCGCAAAGCCAGGCAGGCAAGTCGCTGACACTTCGGGTGCGGCTGCGCCCTCCGGGCTGGACGCACCCTACGGCTACGGCTTGAGCCCGTCGGCCGGTAAGGAACCTTCTGTCCGAGTCGCCAGCCGTTTGCATTACATACCCAATTGACGTAGATTTGACGGGAGACCGAGAGCAAGGTCCGTTGATGCCAACGCCATGAGCTTCAAGAACAATTTGAAAGCCATGCGCGTCAGCGCGGGGCTGACGCAACTGGAGCTGGCCCGAAAAGCAGGCGTGCCGTTCCGCACCTACCAGAACTGGGAAACGGGCGTCCGCGAACCGCGCTTGCAGGCGCTGGTCGCCCTGGCGGCCGCGTTTGGCATCACGGTGGATCAATTGCTCCAGGCTTCCGGTCTGGCGGCAGTCAAGCCCGCGCCCGGCGCCTCGTCCCGGTAAGTCGGCCCTCGGCCGGATTGCCGGGCCGATGCCAGGGGAAACGCAATGGCCCGAGTGGCGATCGTCGATCCGTCCGCGCGCGACCGGGAGCATGTGCGCGGCCTGATGGCCGGGATGGACTGGGCATTCCTGGAAACGGAGTGCCCGCACTACGAGACGGCGCTGGGGGCCATCCAGGAGAGCAACCCGGACGGCGCGATCGTCGGACTGGATGCCGACCCGGCCATGGCGCTGCAACTGCTCGGGCAGCTGAACGTGGTGCTGCCCCGGCTGCCGTTGATCGTCACCAGCGGCCGGCCCGACCTGCTGGTGCAGGCGTTCCGGCTGGGGGCGAAATCGCTCCTGGACCGGCCGGTCAACCTGGAAGACCTATCCGTGGCGCTGAAGAACCTGGCGAGCGGTATCAGCCTGCACCGCCGGCCGCACGGACAGGTCGTGTCGTTCCTGCCGTCGCGCGGCGGCGCGGGCACGACCAGCTTGGCCGTGAACCTGGGCTGCATCATCGCCCGCAACCCCACGCGCCAGCCGGTGCTGCTCGACCTCGACCTGACCGCCGGCGCGGCCGCCGTGGCCCTGGACCTGCAACCCGAGTTCCGGATCACCGATCTGGTGCATGACGTCGAGCACCTGGATTTGCAATCGCTCAAGCGGGCCCTCGTCAAGGGCACGCACGGGCTGTCGGTGCTGGCGCGGCCGACGCGCCTGCAAGACGCGGCCCTGCTGGGGCCGCCGCACTTGCAACGCTTCCTGGCGCTGCTGCGGATCATCTTCAGCCATATTCTGCTCGACCTGGGCAAAGGTTGGACGCCGCTGGACATGGCCGCCTTGCAGCGCTCGGATGTCATCCTGCTCGTCGGCCAGCCGGAGTTGGTCAGCGTTCACAACATGACCCTACAGGTGCAGGCGCTGAGCCAGGAGGGCCTGGGCGACAAGGTGCGGATCGTGATGAACCGGGTCGGGGCGGACTACGGCGGCGAGCAGATCGAGCTGAAGAAGGCGGAGGAGGTCATCGGTCGCCCGATCTACTGGCAGCTGCCGGACGAGTACCGCGCGATGATCTCGGCCTGGAACGGTGCCGCGCCGCTGCTGCAAACCGCGCCGCGCAGCAAGGTGCAGCAGGCCCTCGCCGCCCTGGCTGCCGACCTGTGCGGCGATCCCGAGGCCGCCCCGGCCAAGACGGCCAAGAAGACCCTGCCGTTCACGCTCGTGCCCGACCATTCGCAGCCATCCCACGAGTGACCCACGCTCATGCCATCGACCACCGGACAATCCTGGCTCCGCAAGTTGCTCAATCTCTCGCTGATTTCCAGCGAGGACTGGGCCAAGCTGCCCGAGGAGCGGCGCGAATCATTCCAGCACTGCGGCGACCTGCACGGGCTGCTGGAAGCGCTCGTCGACGCCAACCTGCTCACCAACTACCAGGCGTCGCGCGTCAGCGTCGGCAAGACCTTCGGCCTGATCCTGGGCAACTACCGCGTGCTCGACCGCCTCGGCGTCGGCGGCATGGGCGTGGTTTACAAGGCCGAGCACATCCTCATGCGCCGGGTGGCGGCGGTGAAGGTGCTGAGCATCGAGCCCGACCAGGACCAGGCGCTGGTCGCGCGCTTCCTGGGCGAGATGCGCGCCTGCGCCCAGCTGCGACACCCGAACATCGTCGCCGCGATGGACGCCGGCCTGACGCGCTCCGCCAAGAAAGACGGCCTGACGCTGTACTACTTCGTCATGGAGTACCTCCAAGGGCAGGACCTCGAAAGCTACGTGGAGAAGCACGGCCCGCTGCCGGTGCCGCGCGCCTGCGATGCGATCTACCAGGTCGCCTCGGCCCTGGAGGAAGCCCACAAGCACCACCTGGTGCATCGCGACATCAAACCGTCCAACATCTTCCTGACCACCGACGACGAGGCCAAGCTGCTCGACTTCGGCCTGGCCATGCAGTTCCGCAATCGCATGACGGAGCCGGGCACCGTGCTCGGCACGGTCGATTACATCGCGCCGGAGCAGGCCAAGGACTCCACCGCCGTGGACGTGCGCGCCGACATCTACAGCCTGGGCGGCACGTTGTTCTTTTGCCTGAGCGGCCGGACGCCATTCTCCAGCCACGGCAGCCTGACGAAAGACCTGATCTCCCGGCTGACGCAGAACGCGCCGTCGGTACGCAGCTATCGCCCCGAGGTGCCAGTCGAGCTGGACGAGATCATCGCCCGCATGATGGCGCTGAACCCGGCCGACCGCTACGCGACGCCGCAGGCGGTGATGCGGGCGCTGCTGCCATTCATCAACGCGGCTTCCAGCACCCGGCTGCCGCGCGCCGCGGTCAACGGCTCGTCGCCGGCGCTGACGCCCGCCCGCCCCGCGGCCCAGACCGCCGTCGGTCATCGCGTCTTGATCGTCGACGACGATCCGGGCATGCGCATGCTCTGCCAGATGGCGCTGCAAGCCCAGGAACTGGACTGCGAGGTCGCCCCCAACGGCTCGACGGCCCTGGAAGCACTGGCCACCACGCCCTTCGACCTGGTGCTGCTCGATTACCACATGGGCGGCATGAACGGCCTGGAGGTAGTCCGCCGGCTGCGCGAAGACCCGCCCGGCCCGCACCTGAAGATCATCATGTTTTCCGGGCACCTGTCCACCGACGAGATGGCCAAGCTGCTGCTGGCCGGCGTGGACGACTTCATGCGCAAGCCGTTCAGCATCGTCGAGCTGCAAGCGCGCATCAAGGCGGCCTTGCAGCACAAGGACGCCGAGGACCGCGCTGAAGCGCTCAACGGCCAGCTGCTGCAAATCAACAGCGAGCTGGAACGCAACCTCAGCGCGCGCGACAGCGACCTGGTCCACACGCGCAACGCCCTGGTGCTGTCGCTGGCCAAGCTGGTCGAGCAGCGCAACACCGAGACCGGCGCTCACCTGATGCGCATTCAGCGCTTTTGCCGCAACCTGGCCGACGAGGCGGCGCAGATTCCCGCCTTCGCCCCGGTCATTGACCGCAACTACGCCGAGATGCTCGAATGCTGCGCGCCACTGCACGACATCGGCAAGGTGGCGCTGCCCGACCATATCCTGATGAAGCCGGGCAAGCTGACGCCCGACGAGCGCATCTTGATGCAGGAACATACCGTCATCGGCGCGGAGACGTTGCAAGCCGTCGCCCGGCAGCACGGCACCGCCGTCGCCTTCCTGGGCATGGCCATCGACATCGCCCGCCACCACCACGAACGCTGGGACGGCACCGGCTACCCCGACCGCCTGGCGGGCAACGCCATCCCGCTGTCCGCCCGCCTGGTCGCCCTGGCCGACGTCTACGACGCCCTGCGCTCGCGGCGCGTCTACAAGCCGGCGCTGTCGCACTCGGCCTCGCTCGAAATCATGCTCCGCGCCTCGGATGGGCAGTTCGACCCGGCCCTGCTGCCCGTGCTCGAACGCTGTGCGCCCCGCTGGGAAACGATCTTCCGTGATCTGAACGATTGAGTCTTGGTGGTAGGGTCCGCTGTGCGGACCACGGAGCCCAGGTATCACAGAGGTTTTTGGTCCGCACCGCCGACCCTACAGGTTGTGGCCGCCCACGGTTTAGAGCCATGACGCTATATGAAAATCCTCATAGCCGAAGACGATCCGATCTCCCGCTGCCTGCTGGAAGCCAGCCTGGCGAAATGGCAGTACGAGGTGGTGGTGGCGACGGATGGCGCGCAAGCCTGGCAGAAGCTGCAAGCCGACGATCCGCCGGAGCTGGCCATCCTCGACTGGATGATGCCGGAACTCGATGGGCCCACGGTCTGCCGCCAGCTGCGGGCGCTCAAGCCGCGCGAGGCGACCTATGTCATCCTGCTGACGGCGCGCACCGAGAAGGCCGACATCGTCGCCGGTCTGGAAGCGGGTGCCGACGACTACCTGACCAAGCCGTTCAACCGCGACGAGTTGAAGGCCCGCCTCGGCGTGGGCGTGCGGCTGGTCGGTCTCCAGCGCGATCTGGCCGAACGCGTCCGCCAGCTCGAAGAGGCCCTGGCCCAGGTGAAGCAGCTGAGTGGCTTGCTGCCGATCTGCGCCTGGTGCAAGAAGGTCCGCAACGACCAGAACTTCTGGCTGCAAGTGGAAGACTATCTGGCCAGCCACGGCGACCTGCGCTTCACGCACGCCGTCTGCCCGGAGTGCCTGGCGCAGATGGCCGCGAAGCTGAAAGCCGAGAAGGGCGGTTGAGCCTCAGTTGGAGCGGTGGGCCCCCCCGCCCCGCCCGGAGGTTGGGGGGGGCGCCGGTGGGGGGCGCCCCGCCTCGCCGCCGCGTATACTCGCCCGCCGCTGCGCCGACCCGCCGCCCCCCACGGGCGCGGCGGCCCGCACACCGCCCCCTACTAAAATCCCTTCGGGCCGGCGGCGGGCACCGCTCCAACTGAGGCTCAACCGCCCTTC
>JAEUIF010001274.1 GCA_016795185.1 Planctomycetia bacterium
CCATTGCCGGACCAGGCGCTCGTCGCGCTTGTAGGGCAGGAAGTGCGGGGCGTCGCCGTTGCCGTTGCTGTTGGGCGCGGTCGGGTGCGCGATCTTGATGCGCGGCAGATCTTCGAGCTTCGGAATCATCCAGGGTTCCGCGCCGTTGGCGAGATAGCCGTCGGACAGCAGGAAGACTGGTGTCATGAAGCCGACGGCCAGTCGGATGGCTTCAAAGACCATGTGGAAGCAGTCGGCCGGGGAGCAGGGCGCGACGATGGCCGCCGGGCATTCACCGTTGCGACCGTACATGGCCTGCAAGAGGTCGGCCTGCTCCGTCTTGGTGGGCAAGCCGGTGCTGGGGCCGCCGCGCTGCACGTCGATGATAATCAACGGCAGTTCGGTCATGACCGCCAGGCCGATGGCTTCGGCCTTCAGGCAGATGCCGGGGCCGCTGGTGCCGGTGACGCCGATGCTGCCGCCGAAGGCAGCGCCAATGGCCGCGCCGACGGCAGCGATCTCATCTTCCATCTGCATCGTGCGCACGCCGTAGCGCTTGTACTCGGCCAGCTGGTGCAGGATGTCGCTGGCGGGCGTGATCGGGTAGCTGGCATAGACCAGTTGCGTATTGGCCAGGTTGGCGGCGGCGGTCAACCCGAGGGCGATGGCCTCGTTGCCGGTGATCTTGCGGTAGGTGCCCGGCTTGATCTCGGCTTTGGCCACCTTGTAGTGGACCGGCAGCGCTTCGAGCGTCTCGCCCAGGTTGTAGCCGGCCTTCAGGCTGCGCGTGTTGGCTTCGAGCACCGCCGGGTTCTTGGAAAACTTCTGCTGGATGTAGCGGAGCGTCGGCTCCAGGCTGCGCTCGTAGAGCCAGTAGACCAGACCGAGCGCGAAGAAGTTCTTGCAGCGGTCGGCCTCGCGCGGCGACAGCTTGCATTCGGTCACGGCCTGCCGGTTCAACTGCGTGACTTTCACCTGGATGAGCCGGTAGCCCTTGAGGGAGCCGTCTTCCAGGGGGCTGGTCTTGTAACCGGCCTTGTGCAGATCGCTGGTGGCGAAGGCGTCGGTGTTGACGATGAGGATGCCGCCCGGCTCCAGATCGCGCAGGTTGGTCTTCAGCGCCGCGGGGTTCATGGCGACCAGGGCGTTGAGCTTGTCGCCCGGCGTATGGATGTCGCGGCTGGAAAAGTGAATCTGGAAGCCGGAAACGCCCGCCAGGGTGCCGGCGGGGGCGCGAATTTCAGCGGGGAAGTCCGGCAGCGTGCTGATGTCGTTGCCCAGGATCGCGGAGGTATTGGTGAACTGGGTGCCGGCCAGCTGCATGCCGTCGCCCGAGTCGCCGCAGAAGCGGATGGTCACTTCCTCCACTTCCTGGACGGGTCGGGTTCGTTGGCCGCTCACCGGATCCTGGGCAGGGTTCAGCACTGACATGGCGGAGAGTCCCTCAACTCGGTTCTCGTCCGGACGGTGGCGTCACGCGCCTTCGCGTTCCTGGGGCACGACGCCGGGGTCCGGGGGTAAATTGTAAATCGTGGTCGGAAAATGCTCGACGAGGTAATGCACGATACGTTTGACGGACAGCACGCCGATGGCCCGGCCGGCCTCATCGACGACGGGCAGGTGCCGGTAGCCGCCCTCTTCCATGCGGCGCACCGCCTTGCCGATCGGGTCCTTGGGGTGGACCGTGACCGGGTTGGGGGTCATGCACTGTTCTACGGGCTGGGTCAGGGGCTTGTTCTCGGCGAGCACGCGGCGCATCAGGTCGCGTTCGGTGAAGATGCCGAGGAGGCGGTTGCCCGCGCAGACGAGTACGCAGCCGACCTTTTCCTGGCGCATCAGTTGAACGGCGTCGGCGACGGTCTGCTGCGGCCGTACTTGCCACGGCGGCGTGGGTTGCAGCCGGGAGACGCTATCGATCTTCAGGTTTTTCGCCAGGTCCATGATCGAACCGTCGCTGGCCCGTGTGGCCCGGGCCCGGTGGAGTGCCTCGCGCATCCGAGCGCGGCAGGTTGGCGGGAGCGACGCCGCATGCCGCCCCAGTTTAGGATAGCACCTGCCCGCCGGACTGGCCGAAAAAATCGCGTACTTTTGCCCGCCTTGCCGATCCCGCGCGTTCCGGACTTTCCGAGCGGAATCGCCAGCATGGCCACGACCATCTGGCCGCAGCGCCTGACCGGCGCTCGCCCGCGCGAACCCGCATAAGTGAATTCTCGAAAGAAACGATGACAACGGCAAGAGCGGCGCGACCGTTCCGGTTGGCCGCGCGAAAAAGCGGTGCGGTCATCCTCGATTGTGCGAGCGAAGTCAAGGGGCGAACGCCAGCGATTTCCCTGTTACGATGAATCCAGGAGGTCATCATGCCAAGTACGCCGCCCGGCTTTGCTTACCTACCCCATTTCCTCGACGGGAGCGAGCAGATCGAATTGTTGCAGCGATTGACGAAACTGGACTACCAGCACGATCTGTTCCGGGGCCAACGCCTGAAGCGTGGCTACGCCCAGTTTGGCTATGCCTACGTTTCGACGGGCCGAAAACTCGACCAAGCGGAAGCGCTGCCGCCATTCTTGCTGGCCCTTGTCGAACGGGCAGCGCCGCACTGCCCCACAGGGACGACATTCAACCAGTGCATTGTCACTCGCTATCCGGACGGCGCGGGCATTGGCTGGCACACGGATGCGCCGCGTTTCGGCGAGTGCATCATGGCCGTCAGCCTCGGTGCGACGGCGCGGTTGCAATTCCGCCCGAACGGCAGCAAGGAAGCGACCTGCGAGGTAGAGGCAGCGCCGGGATCGCTTTACACCATGCAAGGCCCGGCGCGCTGGGGCTTTCAGCATCAAGTGGTCGCCGTGAAGGCGGAACGCCATTCGTTGACTTTTCGCAGCGTGGCGGAAGGCAGCGCGGCCATGTGAGGAGGTGCTGCCGTGAGATCGCCAAATCAGTCCATGCAGTGGGTTGTCCGACCGGGACTTGGGCTCGGCGATCTGCGATTCGGTGTCCTGCGCGATGAAGTGAAGCTGCATCTTGGGCATCCGGAAGACATTAAAACGGAAGCGTGGGGATACGACTTGCATATCGCCTGGTACTACTGGCAAACCGGCGTGAGCGTTCACTTCTGTGGCGAGGACGACTTTCGCCTGGGCACGATTGACCTCGAACGTCCCGATGCTGAGTTGCTCGGCCACCGGCTGATCGGCCTACCCGAGCCAGAAGTGCGCGAAGTCCTCGAACGAATGAATCTCGGGCCCGCGCAGAACGAGGTGATGGAGTTTTCGGATTACCCGACGAAACGTCGGCTCATCTACGAAAATCAAGGACTGAACTTCTGGTTCAAGCACGATCGATTGGAGTCAATCCAATGGGGCTATCTCTTTGGAGCCAATGACGAGATCCTCTGGCCGCAGGCGATCCAGGAAACGGGCAGTGCTGGCGGTATTGCGTCGAGCAAACCATGAAAGCGGTAGGCAAATGGCCTATGCATCTCGGTAGGAGCGGCCTGTGCAGACCATTGCCAATGTCGTCGAAACAGCCCTCGCTCGCCGGGCCGCTCACTCGCCCGCGCTGGCGTTGCTCATCGGCCTCAGCGGCATCGACGGTTGCGGCAAGGGCTACCTGGCGGCACAGCTGGTCGCGGCGTTCACCGCACGCGGCTTGAAGCCCGCAGCCATCAACGTGGACGGCTGGCTGAACCTGCCCGCGATCCGCTTCGATGCCGCGCGGCCTGCCGCGACCTTCTACGAAAACGGCCTGCGCCTCGACGAACTGTTCGCCCGCCTGGTGCTGCCGTTGCAAACCACGCGCAGCGCCCGCGTGACATTGGACTGGGTCGAGGAAACCGCGACCGCCAGCCGGCCGTACACCTACGACTTCGAGAACCTCGATGTGATCGTGCTGGAAGGCGTTTACCTGTTCAAGCGTGCCTATCGCAAGCACTTCGACCTGGCCGTCTGGGTCGATTGCAGCTGGGAAACGGCCCTGGAGCGGTCGGTCGCCCGCGCCCAGGAAGGCTTGCCACCGGAAGAAACGGCGCGCGCCTACCGCACGACGTTCTTCCCGGCGGAAGAGATACACTTCGCACGCGACAATCCGCGCGGCACGGCGGACCTGATCCTGCCGAACGATCCCCACTTGGCGGAGCGCGGCGCGGCGGGGGTGCCAAGGTAGTCGTTGCCGAATTCAAATGGCCTCCAACATGTTCCTCTTGCTGACAGGCATGGTACAATCACGGATGTCCATCGTGTTTGAAGGCACCGGGAATCTAGCAATGTCGGCAGTCGATCCACTCTACTGGGAAGAAGTTGAACGGGCGCGAAGCACACCTTCAGAAGAAAAACTGCTGGCCGGCATACGCCTTTTTGAATTGTCTAGCCGATTGATGATGGACGGCATTCGCTGGGAGAATCCGGAAGCCAACGAGCACGAAGTGCGCCAGCTGTTGGATGAGCGGCTGGCATTGATCCGGCGACTGGAGGTACGCCGGCAATGAATGAAGATACGCTTGTCAAACTGATCGACACGCTGAACGCCCTGGCCGTGCCCTACATGCTGGTCGGCTCGCTGGCGAGCAACGTCTACGGCATTCCGCGGTCCACGCAGGACGCTGACTTCGTGATCCAGTCCGGCATCGTCTCCCTCCCTGAACTGACCAGTCATCTGGGGCCAGCTGTCCGGCTGGACCCGCAACCTTCCTTCGATCCGGTGACCAGCACGCTGCGTCACGTGCTGCACTTGCGAGAAAGTGCTTTTAAGATCGAAGTGTTCATTCTCGGCGACGACTCACACGATCAGGAGCGCTTTCGCCGCAGACGACAGGTCCGGCTACTGAATCGGCTCGCCTATATTCTCGCGGTTGAAGACGTCGTCATCACCAAGCTACGCTGGGCAGCCCATCTCAACCGAGCCAAGGACATCGAAGACGTGCGCAACGTCGTCAACGTCCAAGGCGACCGCATCGACTGGCACTACGTCCTCCCCTGGTGCGATCAGCACGGCACGCGCGCGTTGCTGGACCAGATTCGCGGGTCGTTGCCGACGACTTGAGGTTGGAGAAAACCGGGCGAGGAACGTTAGCCCGACGCGCCAGCGAGGGATGAAAGGAAAACCCTCGATGGCGCGTCGGGCTCTCCGGGCAATCATCCGATTTCGAGCCCCAGCCGGAAAACGCAGACCAGCGGCGCAGGACAGCACGCGAACATTTCCTTGTGCCATTCCCAGCGCTTTTCCAGCGCCTCTTCCACCGACATCCCCTTCGGCCGGGTCACGATCACGATATGCCGGTCGTTGGCGATTTCCGGATCGTCCTCGTTCTGCACGAACATCTCCGCGTCCGGAAACAGCCGGCGGGTCATATCCACCACCACGGGCAGCTGCGCGCTGACACCCTGCTCGGCCGCGAACGCTGCCACGTCCTCCGGAATTGGGACCGCCGTCAGCAAGTTGGCTTGAATCATCGCGCCCTCCGTTGCCTGGGGGAAATCGCCGGCTATCAAGTATACCAGCATGCCAACCGTCCCCGCAGACCGACTGGACCGCGCCTATCAGACCGCCCTGGCGGCGCTGCTCGCGGAGCGCACCCCGGAAGGCCACTGGGTCGGCGAGCTGTCGGCTTCCGCGCTTTCGACCGCGACGGCGGTCAGCGCCCTCGCCCTGGTGCAGCGCGAACGCCAGCCGCCCCGGCCGCACGACCGGCTGATCGCCGACGGCCTGCGCTGGCTGGCCGAGCATCAGAACGCAGACGGCGGCTGGGGCGATACCGTCCGTAGCATCAGTAATATCTCGACGAGCATGCTCTGTCGGGCCGCGTTCTATCTCTGCGAGCGCACCGAGGAGCACGCGGAGAGTGTGCGGCGCGTCGAGCGGTATCTGAGCGAACGCTTCGGCGCGACCCCGCAAATGCTGGCAGAGTCCGTGCGCCAGCGCTATGGCAAGGACCGCACCTTCGCGGTGCCGATCCTGACGACGTGCGCTATCGCGGGCCTGGTCGGCTGGGAGGAAGTCGAGTCGCTGCCCTTCGAGCTGGCTTGTCTGCCGCAG
>JAEUIF010001291.1 GCA_016795185.1 Planctomycetia bacterium
CAGCTGGTCTGCGGCGGCTGTGGACACCACGGCCTCGACTACCGCCCCATGCGTCGCGAACGCAGCCGGCGCGTGCTGGCTGCCTGCCCCGTCTGCCACGAAGCCGAGGAGGTGTAGCATGTCCGCGATACTACCCCGCATCAACGTTCCCGCGAATGGGCGCGCCCGGTTCATCCCCGCCCCGCATCTGCCGCCCAAGGCGGAAGCGATCCTGGAAATCATCTCCGACCATCCCCAAACAGCGAAGCGGCTGGCAGGCCGCCTGGGCATGAAGTGCCAATCGAACTTCCGCCAAATGCTGTGCGACCTGGCCCGCCTCGGTTTCATCGTCCGCGTGCCCGATGGTTACAAGCGCGTGCCGGTGCCACCGCACCGGACGCACGCTCAATGCCAGCTCCGCGTCGCCCGGCTCTACCGGATGCTGGCCCGCGCCATCGAGCAGGCCGTCGCCGAGGAAGGAGGCCAGCCGTGAAGGACCGCGTCAGCTTCACCATCCACTGCGACCTGATGCTCGCCGAGCGGATCAAGAACGCCGCCCACGCCAGCGACCGTAGCAGCGTCGCCGCGTTCATCATCAGCGGCCTCGAAGCCGGGCTCATCGACTTCGAGCGGCAGCACAACCACGGTGAGCCGTTCCCGCCCCGGCCGACGCTGGCCGAGAAGATCGGGGGTGCATCGTGCTGACCATCCGCCGCCAGATCGAAGCCCTGGTGTCTGCCTTCGAGAACCGGCCCACGCTGTGCCTGGAATGCGGCCAGCGCACCGCCGAGCACCCGGCCGGCGTCTGCTGGGCCTGCTGCGTCGAGCAAGGCGAAAGCCTCGACCTCGACTATGCGGGCCGCCCGCTGCCTGCGTTGCCCACGGACAGCCGCCCCGGTTCGGCCGAACGGGTTGCGGTCTACTCCGCACGGGTCGCCTCGGGCCGTGCCGTGTTCCATCCGCGAGACCGGAAGGACTGCGAGGGCCTGACCGGCAAGCCCGCCGATCCGCTGCCCTCCCGGCCGCTGGTGCGCTGGCTGTACGGCCAGACCAGCAACCGCGTGCTGAAGCTGCTGAAGAGTGAGGGCCGCCCACTGGCCCCGGCCGAGGTGTGCGAACTGGCTGACATCTGCTACGACACGGCCCACGGCACGCTGCGGCGGCTGTGCGTCCAGGGCCTGGCGCGGCGTGCGCGTCGCGGCCAGTATGAAGTCGCGTGAAGCCACTGACCGGCGGGCGTATGGCGGCGGCACGGTGCCAACGCCATGCAGCTGGACCCCGCCGGTCAGCCCTGCCCCGTCCTACTCCTCAGCCGGAGGTAGGGCGGGGCTTTTTCGTTGGCCGTGAACGTTCCCGGCCGTGCCGCGAATGTTCGTGGCACCACCCGCCAGCGCCCCGAACCCGTTGCAACCCCCGCTCACCGAACCCACGTCCGCGACTGGTGTTGCCCTGGCTGCCGCGAGCGGTTCCCCGCCGAGGGGCTGCCAGGCGGCCGCTCGCTCCACTGCCACCCGCCGCGCCCGCAGCATCAGCTTGAACGCCTTCAGCTCGAGCTGCCGCACGCGCTCGCGGCTGACGCCCAGCACCGCGCCGACCTCGGCCAGCGCCCGTTCGCCTTCGCCGTCCAGGCCCCAGCGCAGCTCGACCACCCGCCGCAGGCGATCCGGCAGCGCGGCGAGCAGCGGGCGCAGCCGCTCGCGGGCCTCGGCCTGGTCGCCGGCCGGGTCTTCAGCCGGAGCCGCCACCAGGTCCAGGATGCTCAGGCCGTCCGGCGTCTGCCGGCAGTCCTGGGGCAAGGCCCACTCACTGTCCTGTCGCCGGGCGGTGTACAGGGCACGCTGGCAGTGCGTCAGCACGCCGCGATAGCCGAACGTGCTGAACTTCCAGCCGAGGGCCGGGTTGAACCGCTGGCAGGCCAACCACAGCCCGAGCAGGGCGGCTTGCATCAAGTCGTCACGGCAGAGGCCGAGGCGCTTGGCCGATGGCTGGAAGGACCTCGCCACGTGGTATGCCAGCCGTTCGTTGTCCCGGAACAGCTTCAGGGCGGCGTCGCGGCCGTTGGCGTCGTCGTGGGCGTTGCCGTGGCGGCGCGGGGCGGGCGGGCCGGCTACAGGCCCGGCGGTGTCCTCCGCAACGGCAGCGGCAGCGGGATCGGTGAACGGTTCGGCGGTGGCAAGCAGCATGGGTGCGGCACCTCGACAAGGGCCGCCAGCGTCTTCAGCGCTGCGCGGCCCGGTTTCATTTGCCAGCCAGGTCGCGGGCGATGCGTTCGACGCTGCCGCTGGTCGCGGCGGCCAGCTGCTCATCGATCCACAAGAGGCGTAGCCGCCCGCGCTCGCCGGGGCACGGCTTGCCGGCAGCCCACCAGTCATGCACCGCCCCCGCCTTGCCGAACGCCGTCACTCGACGCCGAGCGACCGGCGGAACTCCGCTTCCATCGCCACCGCCTGGTCTATCAGCCGCGTCCGGTCATCCTCGGCGGGGCACGGATAGCCGGCAGCCGCCCACGCCGCATGCGCGCGGTCCCAGGCGTGCGTCGCCGCTCGCAGCACGTCTCCGGCCTGGTCGGTGTCGCCGTACAGGTAGGCGCTGGCGAAGTCGGCCTTGGCGGCGGCCAGTTGGTCCAGGGCGGCTGTGAGTGCGTGGTAGGTTGTCATGGGAGGTTCAGTCCGGAGAACGAGGCGCTGGTGTAGAAGAGATAGGTGCGATAAGCGAAGTTGCCGTCCAGCACGTCGGCCCGTGGCAGCTTGCCGCCCGCGCCATTCAGGGGCACCGGAGCGCTGACCGGCAGTCGCTCCGGGTCGTCGGTCTTGATGTGGCGTCGGTCGTTGCCCACCCATTCGTAGATGCCCTGGTCGAGATACTGCACTTCCCACGTCTCGCGCAGCTCGAAAACATAGGTCACACTCCAGAACGTGCGGCCCTTCTCGGTGACGCTCTTGGCGCTGATCTTCTTGCACTTGGCTTGGCCCGGCGCGAAGCCGAAAAAGCCGTCGTTGTTCACCTTGTTCACGTACGCCAGCGCCAGCCCCTGACTGTAGTTCGCCTGGTTGCGCGTGATGGTCAGTGTCGGCCGATAGTCGTCGATCTCATAAGGCGGGTCGAACGGGTCGCCCGCGCTGTTGACCACGCCGCGAACCGTGCCGAAGTTCGCGTCATAGCCGACCTCGGCCGGCCTGGTCGCCTCGTTGCCGTCCCAGACAATTTCCGCAGGCTGCGCCAGCGGGTCTTGCTCGCCGCCGTCTCCGCCACCTTCCTTGTCCGGGTCACCGATGTCGGCCGGGTCCGTCGAATACTCGGCCGTCACCTCCCACATGCGGCGGTGGCCTTCGACCTGCTCGGCGTTGCGGTCGTGGCAGCGCGCCCCGAGGTCGGTCGCTCCCTTGCTGCTGACGTAGGGGTCGGTGATGCGCGGGATGCCCTCGACGCGCAGCACTTCGTAGGAGTCGTCCAGCGCGCTATCCATGAGCACGCGGAAGCGTCGCGTGTAGCGGCGCTGCGTGCCCTCGTTGCCACTGCCGCCGGCAGTGTCGCCGCCGCCACGGCCAGCCCAGATTTCGGTAACGGTTGGCATGTCGCACCTCAAGATCATCACCGGCTAACCCGCCCCCGCACCACTCAGCGCCGCCCAGCAGCCCGCCGTTCCTCGGCCTCGACCTCGGCGGCGCGGCGGCGAAACCCGCCGCCTGGCGCGTCGCCCTCGGCGGCGGTGGGAGATCGACCGTCGGCGACAAGCCCACGGCCGATGGAGGCCGTCAGTCCAGCCGCTCGACGCGCACCGTGGAGAGCGCCGAGCGAGGCGCGTAGCTAGGCCCGACCTCGATCAGGTCCGCCGCGGCGATGGTCCGGACCTGGACGCCGAATTCCCGCGTGTCGGTCCAGCGCGTCGCGCCGCGCTGATTCGAGCTGCCGCGCAGC
>JAEUIF010001372.1 GCA_016795185.1 Planctomycetia bacterium
CGCCGTCGAACCGCCAGGAACTGCGTACCACACGGCGGGGATGAACCCCGCCGCTCGCCCAGCAGCGCTGCCCGACCGCGTCCCGATGCCCAGCCTTCAGTTGTAGTAGGACCGAACCGCCGGCAAGCCGGGCAGCGGGACGCTGCCCGGCTTGCCGCGCAGGAGATGCTGCCATGAACCCGCGAGCGCTCTGGGAACTGCTCCGAGACGCCGGCAACGAATGGCTCGAAGACAAGGCACCCCGCTTGGGCGCGGCCCTGGCCTACTACACGATCTTCTCGATCGCGCCGCTGCTGCTGATCGTCGTGGCGGTGGCGGGCTTCGTGTTCGGCGAGGATGCGGCGCGCGGTGAACTGTTCGGGCAGATTCGCGGCCTGGTCGGCGACGAGGGCGCGGCGGCCCTCGAATCCATGCTGGCCAACGCGCGCCAGCCCGAATCGAATACCCTGGCCACGCTGGTCGGCGTCGTCATTCTCCTCGTCGGTGCGGCTGGACTGTTCGGCCAGCTGCAAGACGCTCTGAATACGGTGTGGGAAGTGCAAGCCAAGCCCGGACGCGGCGTCTGGGGCTTCGTGCGCGACCGCTTTCTATCGTTCACGATGGTGCTGGGCTGCGCCTTCCTGCTGTTGGTCTCGCTGGTCATCAGTGCGGTGCTGGCAGCGCTGGGCAACCTGTTCGGCGACTGGCAAGCGAGCATCGTCGGGCAGTGCATCAACTTCGTCGTTTCCTTCGCCGTCGTTACCGGCCTGTTCGCGATGATCTATCGCTTCCTGCCCGACGTGCAGCTGGCCTGGAGGGATGTCTGGCTGGGTGCGGCCATCACCTCATTGCTGTTCACGGTTGGCAAATGGCTGATTGGGCTTTACCTCGGTCACAGTACCATCGGCTCGGCCTACGGGGCAGCCGGTTCGTTGGCCGTGTTACTGGTCTGGCTTTATTACTCCGCGCAGATTTTTCTTTTCGGCGCGGAGTTGACCAAAGCGTATGCGGACCGCTACGGGTCGCGCATCGTGCCGTCGCCAAACGCCGAACCAGTGACCGAAGCGGCCCGCGAACAGCAGGGCATGCCGCACGCCCAGCAACCCGAGGTCGTGCGGCAATGAGCGGCTTGGGCGCGGGAATGGATATGCGCAGGGCAAGGCAATTGCTACAATGTTCCGCGATGGGCCGGTGATGGAACTGGCAGACATGCAGGTCTTAGAAGCCTGTCCCGCAAGGGGTGCGGGTTCAAGTCCCGCCCGGCCCACTTTCCTTCCTGCTGGCGGCCAGTCGTGAACATCGAACACGTCGCGTTGAACGTTCCCGATCCGGTGGCGATGGCAAACTGGTACACAACGCACCTGGGCATGCGCGTCGTCCGCGCCGTGGAAGGTCCACCGCACACGCGCTTCATCGCCGATAATTCAGGGCGTGTAGTGCTCGAGTTGTATCACCAATCCGTGGCTGAAGTACCACGTTACCGGACCCAGCATCCCTTTGTGCTGCACATTGCATTCGTCGCGCCGGACATCGAGCGCGAGCACAACCGCCTGCTGGCCGCCGGCATGGCGGCCGACGGCGAGATTCAGGACACACCCGCCGGCGACCGCCTGGCCTTTCTCCGCGACCCCTGGGGCGTGGTCGTGCAATTGGTGCAACGGGCGAAACCGCTAGTTGATGGCTAAGAGCCAACGGAAAGAACTGCGTCGGGCGCGGCCTCGATAAGCCTGAAGCGCAAGCGTCAGCGTCAGCAATTCCATGAGCAATTGCGGCCGTGTGCGTTGGTTCGGGTTGGCCGCCCGTCACTTTCCCTGCTTGGAACTGGTTTGGCCAGCCCTTGGTGGTTGACATACAGGCGAAAGGCCAAGGGCAAGCCAAACACCTTGGTCGGGGCCCAGTGGGTACCGCGCAGCAGCACAGCCAGCAGTAGAGTGCAGTAGCAAGGCGCGGAAGGACGGAGTAAGCTCCATCGGTCGGCTTCCTTGCCAGGCGATGTTTGTGGATGCTGGTTACAGTCAAAGGCCGCGCTCCGGACCAGGAAGCCGTCGTCTTGCCGCGCATGGAAGTTACCAAAATTCGCGAAACTCGAACTTGCTTTTACCTGTTCCGTGCTCGCAGACTCAGCGCGGAACCTCAAGGCCGAGGTCGCATGTCACGGCAGCGGTGGCTTGCTTCATCGCGCCGCTGACACTAGAGTAGGTCGTTCGGCTTGCACCCGAAGCGGTTACGTCCGAGGTCGCCATGCCCCTCGTCTCCCCGGCTGGATTCGTCCAGTCGCTCAGCCAGCTGCCCCTGCTGGAGCCTGAACAACTCCAGGCACTGAGGAGCGCCCCGCCCGCGGCGGACGTACGCCTGCTGGCCCGCGACCTGGTGCAGCGCCGCTGGCTGACGCTTTTCCAGGCCAATCACCTGCTCAACGGGCGCGGCGGCGATCTCGTACTGGGGTCCTACATCCTCCTGGAGAAGCTCGGCGAAGGCGGCATGGGCCAGGTGTTCAAGGCCCGCCATCAGCAGCTGCACCGGGATGTGGCGCTCAAGGTCATCCGCCGGGAACATCTGGCCAGCCCGGATGCCGTGCGGCGCTATCGCCGCGAGGTCCGCGCCGCCGCGCAACTGTCGCACCCGAACATTGTCCGCGCCTACGACGCCGACCAGGTTGGCGAAGTGCATTTCCTCGTCATGGAGTACGTGGAGGGCATCGACCTGGCGAAGTTGGTCCAGCAGCGCGGCGTGCCACGGGTCGAACTGGCGGTGGACTATATCCGGCAGGCAGCGCTCGGCTTGCAGCATGCCCACGAGCGCGGCCTGGTGCATCGCGACGTGAAGCCTCACAATTTGCTGGTCACCTCGCCGGCCACTCCGCTGCGCGGCGGCCAGCGCCAGACCGATCCACCAGCGGCCACGGCCATCCAGGCCTTGCCGCGCGCCACGCCGCTGGGCGTCCGCCGCGAAGGGGTCGTCAAGCTGCTCGACCTGGGCCTGGCGCGCAGCCTCGATGCCGCCGCCCGCACGGAAGGGCTCGGCTCCCTGACGCAACAAGGCTCCGTGCTGGGCACGCCCGATTACATCGCGCCGGAGCAAATCGAGGAAGCCAGGGGAGTGGATGCGCGGGCAGATCTTTACAGCCTGGGCTGCACGCTCTATTTCCTGCTGGGCGGCCAGCCGCCGTTTCCCCAGGGCTCGCTGACCCAGAAGCTGGCCTGGCACCTCTACGCGGAACCAACCGCGATCGAACAGCTGCACGCGGACTTACCGGCGGGCCTGGGACCGCTGCTGCGCAAGTTGATGGCCAAGAAGCCGGAAGACCGCTTCCAGACCGCGCAGGAAGCAGCGGAGATTCTCGCGGCCTACTGTCGGCCCGAAGCCCCCGTGGCCCGACTTGTGTCGGATGCCACCGAGCAGTTGACGGGCGTCACCGTCGGGCTGCCGGACGGCGCTGCCAGAGCCGCGCGAACCGTGCTGACGCCGCCTGCCGCCGTCACGCTGGCCGCGCCGGTGGCGATTCCCGTGCCCTTGGGTCGGCGAAGTCGCCGAGCCTGGGTGTTGCCCGTGGGCTTCCTCGGCGTGCTGCTGCTGCTCATTGCGCTGGGACTGACGCTGCATCAGACTCTGCCGCGCGGCTCGCAGCCCGCGACAAACGCGCAGTCCTTGATCCCGCCCGAAGATCGTTTCGACTGGCAGCCCGAGGGCCTCGTCCGCGTGCTGGGCGAGCATCGCCTGCGACAAAACGGGGCCATCGCGACCTTGGCTTTGCGGCAAGACGGCAGCCTGGCGGCCAGCTGTGCCGCGGAACACTACATTTGCCTGACCGACCCGGAAACCTTGCGCATGCGGCGTACTCTGGTCGGTCATACGCTGCCGCTTTATGCGTTGTCGTTTTCTCGCGACGGCAAGCGGCTGGCCTCCGCGGGAGGTGATACGAACATCCGGATCTGGGACCCGGACAGTGGCAAGGAGGTGCAAAAATGCGAGGGCCATACCGCCGGAATCCACTGCGTGGCCCTGTCGCCGGATGGCCGCTGGGTGCTGAGTGGAAGCGGTGATAAGACGGTGCGCCTCTGGGATGCAGCTACCGGCAAGGAAGTCCGCCAGCTGATCGGCAACCCGACGCAGACGTTGAGCGTGGCCTTCTCGCCCGACGGCAAACTGGCAGTCACCAGTGCGGACGGCAACGACGAGAAAGCCACGGGTGGGCAGAGCTTGCTGCGGCTGTGGGACGTGCAGAGCGGCAAGGAATTGCGTCGCTACGATTATTTCAAGGGCCGGACGGCCCAGATCACTTTTTCGCCCGATGGCCGGCAATTCGTATGTAGTGACAGCTCAACCTTGACCATTTGGGACGTGGAATCGGTATCACCGGGGAGGAGATTGGCGACTCACGCCTTCAATTCCGCGGATTACTCTCCAAACGGACGCTACGTACTGAGTTGTACGGGCAGTCCGCCCTTACAGCTTAGCTACTGGGAAGCAGACACTGGCCGTGAACTGCGCACCATTTCGGCAGGGGGCTCACGGGTGGCATTCATGCCAGATGGCCGGCGTGTCCTGTTCTCGAGCGGCAACACCTTGCGGCTTTGGGATGTTGAGAGTAACAGCGAACTCCGGTCGGCGCTGGGACATTCCGGTCGCGTCACGTCTGTTTCTTTTTCGCGCGATGGCCGCTGGCTGCTGTCGGCGGGTGACGACGGTAACCTGCACCTCTGGGATGTGCGCGACCCTGGACGAACGCCGCGTCAAAGCCTGCGGCTCAACGGGCACCCGACCTACCTGGCTGACATCGCGCCCGATGGCCGCCACGCCGTCTCGTGCGGCCTGAACTACCTTCAATTCTGGGACTTGGATGCCGGCAAGACGTTGCATCAGCTGATGATCAACTATACTTGCCTGGCGTTCTCGCCGAACAAGTCGCAGGTGCTGTGCGGCAACGCCGACAAATCGGTGCAACTCTTCGACCTGCACAGCGGCAAGGTGGTCCAGGAGTTTAAGGGTTGCGAAGAGGCGGCCTATCAGGTCGGATTCCTGCTCGACGGACGGCTGGTGTTTGCCAACCATCCCGGCGGCCTGCGTATCTGGGAACCTAACGGCGGCAAGGAGGTGCGGGTGCTGCGCTTGGGCGCAACGCATGTTGCCATTTCCAACGACGCACGCTGGGCCTACACGGGCACTGCGAACGGTCAGGTCAGCCGCTGGAACCTCGCGGAAGCGGAGCCGAAGGCCCAGGCGTTTTTCAAGTACCACACCGACGCCATCCGGTCCCTGGCGCTCTCGCCCGACGGCCGCTGGCTGGCGTCGGCAGGCACTGACGCCCGCGTCGTCATCTGGGATGCGGTTACCGGCGTCAAGCTGCGCGAATGGCAGCAGCCCGGTGGAGTGGTGCAGGTGGTCTTCGCTCCGGATGGCAACCATCTGGCCACGGCCAATGTCAACACTACCATCTACCTCGTGCGGCTGGACCTGCCGCCCGCCAAGCCCTGACCCACCCACCGATTTCCGGCTGACGGAACCCCGCGCATGGGACTGTTCACTTCGTTGCTCAGTGCCGTGCTCGCCGCGTCGAAGGACCTCGTCAGCAAGCGGCTGGCTTTTCAGCTCGACGGCACTGCGTCCACGTATGCCTCGTTCGCCTATGCCCTGCCGTTTTACGGCATTGTGCTTGCCATCCTCGCGTTGCTGGGCCAGGAAACGTTCGCTTGCTCGCTGAGCTTCCTGGTGCTGGTCGTACTGCGCAGCGTGACGGATACGCTGGCCGAGGGCATGAAGATGCACGCCTTCGCCCACGGCGATATTTCGCTGGTGGCCAGCTTCTTCTCGCTGTCGCCGCTGTTTCTGCTGATCACTTCGCCGCTCATCACGGGCGATCCGCTGTCCGTTTCCGGAACGGTTGCCTTGGTCGCGGTGGTAATGGGCAGCTTGCTGTTGGTCTATCGGCCCAGCGAACGCGGCTGGCGCGAACAGCGGACAGCCATTTTCCTCGCCGCCGGCGCGGCCTTGTTCTTCAGCCTGAATTCGTGCTTCGACCGCCTCGCCGTGCAGGAAGGTTCGCCGACATTTGCGGGGTTCGCCATGACGGTGCTCTCGGCGGCCACGCTCTTGCCTGCCGTTCTCGGCCGCGCGGACCGGCAAGCTGCGTTGCGGGAATACCAGGGCGGTCTCTGGGTGCGCGGCGCGATGGAGGTCGGCTTCATGGTCGCCAAGTTGACGGCGTTGCAATACTGGCCAGCGCCGTACGTGGTCGGCATTCAGCGGCTGTCGCTGGTGCTGTCGATCATCGGCGGAAAGGTGTTCTTCGGCGAAGGCGACTTCGGGCGCAGGCT
>JAEUIF010001381.1 GCA_016795185.1 Planctomycetia bacterium
GAAGCCGAGGAAGCCAGCCATCGCGCCCGCGCGGTGCTCGAAGGAGGCTGGCCAGACACCGCTTCAGGTCAAGAGCGGTTCGCATCCTTCGATGCCTGGCTGCGCGCCGCAGGCAACCGCCGCAACCCCGGCGCCACCGCCGACCTGGTGACGGCATGCTTATTCATAGGGCTGCGCGAGGGTAACATCGAATTGCCTTTACGCTATCCGTTCGCGCTAGCCTGATCTCGCGGCGGCGCTTACCCCGCCTTCCGGCGCTTCGCCGCCGGCCTCTTCTCGCGCAGGGCCTCGATCAGCCGCCGCATCCCATCTTCCTCAGATTGTAGGCGCAGCCTGGCCTGTTGCAGCCCTTCGCGAATGATGGCCCGAATGACCGCAAGTCGCAACCTCGGCCGCGCTTTCGCGGGCTTCCTCGGGGGAGCGGCCTTCCTGGCAGCGGGTCGGGCCGGTGAACGTTTGCTGGGCTTCCGCGCGGGGGTCGCCATGACGTGGTCCTCCTGACGGGTGCCATTCCGTAACAGGAGCAGGCGGGAACTGCCAGGCCAGATCGAGGCGGCATTTCCGGGTGCCCGGTGGCTGAGCGCCGCGCGGTCGCTTACAATCGAGTGCATTGCCGCGGACTTGATCCGTACTTTCTCGTGGAAACTCGAACCATGCGTTGCGCGTTGTTTGTTATCAGCGTGGCCGCCCTGTGCGTGTCGGCCGTGACCGGACAGGGCGACAAGCCTGCTTGGCAGGAACTCTCGGCCGGCGAGCAAGCCCTGAAGAACTTCTCCGGCCAGACCGGTGCCTGGCTGCTGACGGAAGCCGTCGGGCTGAGTACGGACAATCCGCGTCAACTCGCGGCCACCAAACCAGGGCTGGGCGTGCTGCTCAACGGCCCCAAGGGCAACGCGCCGAACCTGCTGACCACGGAGAAGTACACCGATAGCGAAGCACATATCGAGTTCATGATTCCGAAGGGGTCCAATTCCGGGGTCAAGTTCCTGGGGCTGTACGAGATTCAGATCGTGGACAGCGCCGGCCGGAGGGACCTGACTGGCGACTCCTGCGGCGGCATCTACCCGCGCGCCGAGGAACAGCCGAAGTACCATCACATCGACAAGGGCACCCCGCCGAAGGTCAACGCCTGCAAGCCCGCCGGCGAATGGCAAACGCTTGACGTGATCTTTCAGGCGCCGCGCTTCGATGCCGAGGGCAAGAAGACGGCGAATGCCCGCTTCGTGAAAGTGGTGCTGAACGATCAGGTGGTTCACGAGGACGTGGAAGTGCTTTATCCGACTGGCGCGGCCTGGCGGCTGAAGAAGGAAACCGCCAGCGGCCCGCTCATGTTGCAAGGCGACCACGGACCGGTGGCGTTTCGCAACGTCCGCATCCGGCCCTGGACGCCGGCAAAGTAGCCCGCCGCTCCGCGGCGGCCTACTTTAGAAATGTCCCAGCGCGTAGGTCAGCCAGAGCGCCAGGCCGAGGACGAACCGCACCCCGATCTGGGCCACGATCCACCACAGGTTAGTGTTCAGCATCCGGCTGGCTTCTTGTAACGCCTTCTCCACCTCGACGCCGACCATGCGCCGGGGATTGATCGTCCCCAGCGTCAGGAAATGCACCACCGGGGCGGTCCAGGACCGCAGCCAGTATTCGGCTTCGTCGAGGTACTTTTCCAGGGTGGCGCGGTCCAGGTCGCCGACGACGAACGTGCAGTAGCCGTCCACACCGAGCACCACCACAGTCATGACGACGAGCACGGGCCAGACGAACGGGTGCCCGACCAGTCCGGCGGGCGTGACCAGGGCTTGCGGCCAGAGTGTGCGCGAGGCGAACCAGTGGATGCCGGCCAGCCCCAGCGCCAGGAGCGCCGGCAGGAAGGTGGACCAGGTCAGGAAGACGCTGCCGTGCTGGCGCATCAACTCGATGAGCTTGGGCCAGCGGCCCGGCCCGGTCACGACCAGCGCGCCGATGGCGCGGTACTGCGCCAGGCGCAGGTAGACGCTGATGACGAACAT